>JAWUWJ010000175.1:0-13382 GCA_034111925.1 Crocinitomicaceae bacterium | reverse complement strand
CTCACCCAATTGTTCAAATAGTTTTCCCAAATTCTGATAACAACGTGCGACACCAACATTGTTCTGAATATCTAATTCAATTTCTAAACTTTCGTTGTAATTGCTTAGGGCTTTATCAAATTCCGATTGCTGCAGATAAATATTCCCGATACTATTTAGACAATGCGCCTCACTGGCCCTTATTTTATACTTTCGAGCAATACTTAATCCTTCTTCATACTTCTTTAGCGCTGTTTCGAATTCTTTTTGTGCGGCATATAAATCTCCAATATTTGCATAGGCAATGGATAAAGATGGCCTGTCACCAATCTCATTATAAATAGTCACCGTTTCAGAATAAATATTTAGTGCCTCTTCAAAATTTCCATTATGGGCGTGAATTAGGGCAATACTGTTGTTACAAATAGCATAGACACGCTTGTTATTTTTCTTTTTGTAATAGGCCAGGCATATTTTAAAACTCTCAATCGCATTTTTTGTATCGCCAAGACTTTCATTAATCTGAGCGATGTTAAATTGATTCGAAACCAATTCTTCTTCCTCATTAAGGGGATTGAAAATTAGGTTACTCTTGTCAAAGAACTCCAAAGCCTTCTCCAATTCTCCAAACTGGAGATAGACGTATCCCAATCCACTATACCCTTTTGCAATTCCAAAATCATATCCTGATTGCTTGGACAGTCTTATTCCCTCGTTGCAATAGCCAACCGCTTTTTGCATGTCCCCCAACCCTACTTCCATGAGGCTCAAGTTGCCCAAGGCGCTGATCAAATACTCCGCGATCGTTTCTTTTGATTTAATGTCTGTGGCATTCTCTAATTTTAATTTTATGAAATCGTAATTGTACACCTGGAATTTCGTCCAGCTGTTGTCCATAATATTATCAATGATGTAGGCCAGAGCGTTTATTTGATTTGTATCGACATTTGAACTATAAAAAACCGTCAAGCAGCTATCAATAATTTGTTGATCTACTTTAGTTAATTCATTGATATCAAAGTCCGGAACGAGATAGTAGCTTTTATCTCCTTTGTTTTGAGCCAACAAGGTATTTGCTAGAAGAACGAAAATAAAAATTGCGTAGATTTTTTTCATAGCATTAATAAATGAAACTAGACTATTTTCAATTTAAACTCTTTTACAAGAACCGTCTTATACTTCCTAGAAACGGGTAATTGATCACCATTTTTCAGCAGGATAACATTCTTCTTCAATCGAATTTCATCGATGTAAATTTGATTGATTAAATGAGATTGATGGATTCGAATAAAGCCATTCTTGGCAAGCAAGTCTTCGAAAATTTTGATTGTCTTCGGAACGATGATTCGCTCTTTATCTTTGATATAAATAAAGGTGTAATTTCCATTGGCCTCGCATCGAATAATATCTTGCAACGACATTATTTGCAGCGCATCTTTCGACGGAATCCCCAATTTCTTAACATTATTATTTTCTTCCAGCAATTGAATATCGTCCAGTTTTTTCTCCAATTCAATCGTTTTAACAAGATCTTCAATCGCAACTTGAAGGTGCTTTGGATTGACCGGTTTAAGAAGATAATTGCTGACTTTATGCTTAAATGCATCTATGGCATATTGATCGTATCCCGAAATAAAAATAACCTTCGTAGATAGTTCGGCTATTTCTTTGAGTACATCGAAGCCAGAACCATCGGGTAAATTAATGTCCAACAACAAAATATCAGGAGGGGAAATTAATAGGTTTTCAATGCACTCTTTTACATTCGAATAGGTAGCTGCAAGTTCCGTTTCTGGACAGTACTCCTTTAAAAAACTCTGCAAAGTTATTTGAGAATCAATCTCATCATCAACAACAACTACAGTGTACTTTTTCATCAAAAATGGGTTCCCTTATTTAAAGTTCTTCATTATTCTTTATTCCACGAAAACTGAGCTCTTCGGAATCTCGTAAAATTATTATCAGGTCGCTAAAATTATTATCTGACATGACGATAGTTGAATAATAATAAAAACGACTGAATAATAAGTAAAGGTATAAAGGTGCTGAAATTCCTCTTCCAATGGCTTTTTTTGAATGTTAAATATTCAAATGAGAGAAACCATTATGACACAAAAAAAAGTACTATTCAGTATTGCATTTGTTCTTTTAGGATTAGGGGGATTACACGCCCAGGAAACTGTACCAGCTACTGGTGGAGACGCTACTGGCTCCGGAGGATCTTCTAGCTACACAGTTGGACAAGTAGTTTACACCACTAATTTCGGAACAAATGGATCATCTGCACAAGGTGTTCAACAGCCTTATGAAATCTCCACAACTATCGGGTTGGATGTTGTCGAAATCAACTTAGAGTTGACTGCTTTCCCAAACCCAACAACAAATAGCCTTTCGCTTAGTGTTGGCAATTACAACAATGAAAACTTGACGTATCAATTGTATGACATGCAAGGGAAATTGTTAAAAAGCAATCAAGTCGAAAGTAGTAAAACAACAATCAATATGGAAGAGCTACCAATCAGTTCTTACATGCTAAATGTACTCGAGAACAACTCTTTAATTAAATCCTTTAAAATCTTAAAAAACTAATCAATTATGAAGAAATTATATATTCTACTGGCAGCCGTTTTAATATCATCTAGTTCGATGGCTCAGGCTCCGGAAATGATGAGCTACCAGTCCGTAATAAGAAACGCAGGTAATTTACTTGTAACAAGTCAACCTGTTGGAATGCAATTGAGCATACTACAAGGATCTTCAACAGGAACACCTGTTTACGTAGAAACACAAACGCCATCAACAAACATTAATGGTCTTGTAAGTATCGAAATTGGAACAGGAACAGTCGTTACTGGAACATTCAATACAATTGACTGGAGTGCTGGACCTTACTTTATAAAAACAGAAACAGATCCAACAGGAGGAACAACGTATTCAATTGAAGGAACAAGTCAATTAATGAGTGTACCCTATGCTCTTTATGCAAAAACATCAGGTAGTTCAACTCCTGGTCCACAAGGGCCTGCAGGAAATGATGGTGCAGACGGTGCTGATGGAGCAACTGGTGCACAAGGACCTGCTGGAAACGATGGTGCTGCCGGAGTAATGGGCGCACAAGGACCTGCTGGAAATGAGGGTGCTGCTGGAGCAATGGGCGCACAAGGACCTGCTGGAAACGATGGTGCTGCTGGAGCAATGGGCGCACAAGGACCTGCTGGAAATGATGGTGCTGCTGGAGCAATGGGCGCACAAGGACCCGCTGGAAATGATGGTGCTGCTGGAGCAATGGGAGCACAAGGACCCGCTGGAAATAACGGTAGCAATGGTGCAACTGGTGCAACTGGTGCAACTGGTGCAACTGGCGCACAAGGGCCTGCTGGCGTTGCCGCAGCCTTGTCTACTATGACAATAACTACAAACACTACTTTAAATACAGATAACCAATTCGTAGCAACTTCTGGAACATTGACTCTTACTCTACCTGCTAGCCCAGTTGACGGACAGTCAATATATATTTATATGGACGGAGCAGGTACAACGCTTAATCCAAATGGGAGAACCATTATAGCGAACGGAGCAACTATTACTACTCCAACCCTTTTAGGCGGAAGCCCTGATGCTATGCTCCATCTTCTTTACGCAAGTGGTATATGGTACAATCTGTAAATAATTAGGTGTAATAATAAAAATTTACTGTCAAGAAAAAAGGGCGTTTGGTTTTAAACCAGACGCCCTTTTTATTTATAATACTTATTCTATTCTCTCTGAAAGTTCTGAAGAAATTGTTTACAAAAAAGTACCAAACCGCTCGAAATGACAGGTATATCCATTGGGATTTCGAACCAGATAATCTTGGTGCTCTGGTTCCGCAGGCCAAAACTTAGTAAAAGGTTCTAAAGTCGTTGCGATCTTTCCTTCCCATTTATTTGTAGCATCTACGGTTTTCATTATTTCTAACGAAACTTCTTTCTCCATTTCATTTTGAATAAAAATCGTTGATCGATAACTTGACCCTCTATCGTTTCCTTGTTGGTCAATCGTTGTTGGATTGTGAATGCGATAGAAATAATCCAAGATTTCTTCAAAAGTCGTTTCCTCTGCATTGTAAGTAAGTTCAATTCCTTCCGCATGTCCAGGATGGTTCTTGTAAGTTGGAGATTCATTGTCTCCACCCAAATAACCAACTTCCGTATCTACGATCCCTATTCTTACTCTAAATAGATCTTCCATACCCCAAAAACAACCTCCAGCGATATATGCTTTCTTTAAATCTCCCATCTTTCCTCTATTTAATTTTTTCTCTTTGACAATTCTATACTGTACTTCTTAATTCTTCATTTAAAACTCAAAACCGATGTGCATTCCTAAATTCAATTCGAATTCATGTCCATAGACTCCTCCGATAACAGGTCCAAAATGAAACCATTTTGTTGGACGAATATTAAACTCCGTTTCAAAGTAAGCTCCAAAAGAATATCCATCGTGCTTTGTCGGTAGAACTAGGTTCGGACCAACGTTTACCGTCATCCATTTTGATGGATTCCAACTCCCAAGAATTGCGATTTCATTTAGAACCTCATCATCTTCAAATTTGGCTGTGTATGACAATCCTGTTCCCCAAGTATGATCGAACCAATACGTAAAATGTATTTCAGCTCCCGCAACTCCAGTTTTATGTGCTGGCGAATAACTATAAATCCCTGAGCCAATAATCTCATAAATTCCCTTGTCCTTTTTATGCTCTCCCTCTACTTCCGCGCTTTCGTGCTGAGAAAATGAAGGAGCGGCTACTAGGACGAATCCAGCCAAAAATAGAGTTTTAAGAATATTCATGACTAAGCAATCTCTTTATCACATGTCGTACAGATGTACTTGTTTTCATGCTTATGTGTTGTGTTGACATGCTTATCGACAATCTTAGAAATAAAGCTGTCGTAAAGATCACCTCCGGGTGTTAAATGCTTGTCACGAATAACTTCGTATTGTTTATTGTCCCATTCGTTGAACCCCCAACATGTTGGACACATTCCTTCTGGCGCTTTCCCAGTTTCTTCCTTGCGCTCTTTCTTGGAAAAATAATTCTTGATATTAAGTGCTATTCCTTTCATTTCGTTTTAATTAATTGTTGAACTCCATTTTGGATTGCGTTCTGCAACGATTCTAATATAAGAACAAATTGCAGTTGCTTCAAACCCTTCTTCAGTTAGCATTTCAAATGTCTTTTCAACCAACTCCTTTCCGATGCCAGACCCTCTCAATTCATTGGGAACGAAAGAATACGTTAATCTCATTTTCTTTTCATTTAGAGAATAACTAACATAAGCTTCTTTCTCATTCTCAATTTTAAGAATGTAGCGTTGGTTTTCTGTATCGTGTCTTAACTCGCCCATAGTTTAGTCTTTTTTAGTCAATTCAATTGATTCGGAATTCACACAATACCGAAGTCCACTCGGTTCAGGACCATCGGGAAATACATGTCCCAAATGACCATCACAAGTATTACACATTACTTCAACTCGGATCATTCCGAACGAGGAATCTTTAATATACTTAATCGCATTCTCTTTAATCGGTTGGGTAAAACTCGGCCAACCTGAACCTGAGTTGAACTTAATTGTTGAATCAAACAATGCCGTATTGCAACAAACACAGCCATATTCTCCGGCGTCATATGCATGACAAAGCGCACCTGATCCTGCCGCTTCCGTTCCTTTTTGTCGCGTGATTCTAAATTGTTCAGGAGTCAAAATCTGTCTCCACTCTTGCTCCGTTTTCTCTACACGTTTGTCAGGTGCAGGAGTTCCACGATTCGCTAATTTAATTACATCATTCCAATTTAACATTGCACTCTCCTTTCTTTAATTTATTTATGCTGCTCCACTGAGCTTAGATAATTTTTGAACAAGAACCGACTTCATTTGAACACCTTGCAATTGTTCCTTCACCTCTCCTTCTTTAATGAAAAACAAGGCAGGTATACTTCTCACCTTGAAATGAGCTGCCAACTCTGGGTTTTTATCGACGTTTATTTTAGCAATAATCGCTTCTCCTTCCAATTCAGTTGAAAGTTGATCCAACGTTGGTAAAAGAGTTTGACAAGGTCCACACCAATCCGCATAAAAATCCAATAACACGGGTTTGTTTTGTTCCATTATAGTTCTAAAATCCTTTGGGCTGAAAATTTCTTTCATTGTGCTTTTGTTTAATGTTAATACTTCTTACCCTACAAAGATCGGCAATGAATGAGGTTCGGCGCTCGTCCTCTTTTCCCGCTGTATTGTCAATTTTTCCCTTTTACAATAAAGCCCAAGCTATTTCAGGAACTCTCGGTGCGAAACAAGCAATTTTTCCAATTTCGGGGAAATGAATTTTTGACAAAAAGGCGCCTCTTTTCGCGTTTGGTAATAATTGAGGAATTCTTCTTTGTTCAACTCAAAAGAAACAAATGGAAGTATTTGAGTAATGATCCCCTGACCCTCTTGATTTTTGGAATCAATGCTACTTTTTATTGTTCCAAGTTGATTCTTGTCAAACGTGTAAAATGCCGATCGATATTTCCCACGCATTGAATGACTGGAAGCACTCGAATGTGTCATCAAATGAATATCTATCAGAACTTCTAAAGAGATGACGTCTGGGTTAAAATGTACGATTATGGCCTCTGAAGGGCTTGCATTATCGCCATTTGACGTTATCCAACCTTGCTCCACTTGTGCGACACCAATCAGGGATTGAAAAACTCCTTCCGTACACCAATGACAACCTCCACCAAGTCCGATTTTTTCTTCCATTTGTTGATGATAAACTAAAACCATCGCCGAATGCTCGACGATGGTTATAGATAGCCGAATATATCTCGATTATTTTAAATATTCTCTAAGTCCATAACTCGCCAAAACTCCTTCTCCCGTTGCAGCAGCAACCTGTGCAATTGCGCCATGGCGATTGTCTCCAGCTGCAAAGATTCCTTTCACAGATGTTTCAGCCAATCCTGTTGTTTTAATAAATCCTTGTTCATTCAATTCAATCAATCCATTAAATGGTTTATTATTCGGAATCAATCCGATAAAAATAAAGACACCATCTGCGGTAATTAAATCTTCCTGTCCTGTTTTAATGTCCTTAACCAAGAGCCCAGCGAAGTTTCCATTTTCATCAATTTTAAACTCTATGGATTCTTTGTTGTAATAAGGCTCAACGTTATCCAAATTAGGTAATTTATCTATGTAAGTTTGGGAAGCGGTGAATGCTTCTCCACGATTGATAATTTTCACTTTTTTCGTGAATCCAGACAAGAAAATCCCTTCTTCTAATGCAGAGTTCCCTCCACCAATTACAATGACTTCGCGGTCACGATAAAACGCTCCGTCGCATGTTGCACAGAAATGAACTCCAGATCCAATTAGTTCGTCTTCTCCAGGAATATGCATTTTCCGGTAAGTTGATCCTGTTGAAAGTACAATAGAACGTCCTTTAAAACCCCCGCTTTTTGTTTTGACATGAAAATGATTGCCGTGCTTCTTTATTTCAACGACTTCTTCTCCTGTCTTAATTGTTGCACCGTATGTTCTTGCTTGGTCCTCCATCTTATCCATTAATTCAGGACCAGAAATAGATGTGAAGCCTGGATAATTTTCAATTTTCTCGGTTAAAAAGGCATTTCCGCCTATCGTCTTCTTTTCAAGGATTAATGTGTCAAACCGATCTCGTTGCGCATAAATCGATGTTGTTAATCCAGCTGCACCGCCTCCAATAATTATACTGTCAAATAATTTCTCCTCTTTGGTTTCATCAATTTTTAAAAGCGCTTTCAATTCTACATTGTCCGGATTTGTATAAGGAACATCATTAATAATAACCGTCGGTATAATTCGCTTGCCGTTGTTGATTCTTTCCACCTCAGCAGTTGCCCAATCATTTTCATCAACATCGATGAATTGGTAATTGACTTGATTATCGGACAAATAAGATTTTGCTCTTCGACAATCAGGACACCAGTCTGCTCCATATAAAATTACACGAGCATCTTCATTGATTCCTAAAAGTGCGGCCAGTTCACCATTTTCCGGGTTTGTATAATTCTTTTCATTGACAATCACCGTTGGAATAATACGTTTTCCATTGTTGATTTTTTCAACTTTTGCCGTCGCATCTTTATCAAGGTCAACATCAATAAAGGTATACTCGATATTGTTTTCTTTTAGAAATGCCTTTGCTCTTCTACAATCAGGACACCAATCTGCACCATACAATGTAATTTCAGTCATCGTTTAATAAGTTTTAAATTCTACTGCAAATATGCGACACACTCGAGTGAATGTTGTTGACTGCCTTTCCCGTAGATTTAACGATTCTTCCCTTTCGTATTATTTTACTTCTACTGTCGTTTCTCCCTCTCTAAAAAGGGAAGGAGAAATACCTTCTTGATTTTTGAAAAATCGACTAAATGCTTGAATGTCGTTGAAACCTAATTCATACGCAATTTCTGACACATCCTTATTCGTGTACCATAACATTCGTCTGGCTTCTAAGTGAATTCTCTCTTGTATAAATTGCAAAGGTGATTTAGCCCCCAATTTCTTAAAAACGTTTGAAATGGTCTTCGGCGATTTAAATAGCAGCTCAGCATAATCAGCGACTGAATGTTTTTCTTTAAAATGGCTTTCAACCAAATAGTTAAACTCCCGAACAATCTCATTTTGAGAAGGCTCAAGTTCATTCAAATCCGTTTGACGTTTGTAAATTCTTGTGCTTAGAATAAGAATCCGCTTAAGCATCATTTGAAGCATTTCCAATTGTAAACTGTCACGCATTTCGAATTCTAGAAGCCCCATTTTCCAAGCTGTTTCAAGAACCTCTAGTTCAGTTTCATCTGGATTAATAACAGGAACATTTGATCCCCCATAATAAAGAATCCCTTTACAGCCTACTTCGCTGTCATGGTCAAGAATACAGTAAAATGGTTTATTGAACCTTAATAACTTCACAGTATTGACTGATTCGTATTTTAGGCTATGAAATTGAGTTAGAAAAACGAGCGTATTTTTGTCAAAGGAATGTGGAACTCCATCAATTACAACATTGTTATTGTCCGATGTGAACCACAACAATCGAAGGGTATCATTTAATTGCTCTTTAAGCGGCGAACAATTGTTTTCGTCAATATGCTGAATCTCGAAATATTCTCCTGTGTCTCCTGTAAATTTCATACGAATCGAAACGAATTTAGTGTACTATAAAGATATTGATTTTAATCATCAGCCTATAATAGCGAGACATTAAAAATAGAAATCATTGTTATCTTTAAAACAAGGCCCAAATAGGTTTTAGATTATTTCGAAATATGAAACAATTACTTTACATACTTCTTATCACAATGACAACTGGTTTTTGCCATAGCCAGAACTTGTTTTTATGCTATGAACCAATTAAGCAAGACCTTAAAAACGGTGAATGGAATAAAATAGACGCTCATTTGGATTCCATGTACATTGAATTTTCTGATTCCACAATTGTTCCATTTACTTTAAACCGAATTGGAGGCGAACTGTTTGAAGTTCAAAATTTCGAACAGCTTTATAAATATTCAAAATTAATGTTGACCTATGATTACGAGAAACTAGAAACAGGATTTCCAGAAAGGTCAAGCTCAAAATGGGATTGGTATTGCAGGTACTTGCCAACTAATAAAATTTATGACTGGGGACATTTTTATTTGGCGGCTTCTTATTTAGATCGGAAACAATACGATTCTTGTTTGGTGCACTTGAATCAAACCAGTATTGAAAACTACACTTCAATTCCAAGACGTTACACGTACAATGTTTCGGCTGGAATCCAAACAACTATGATGCGGTCTATTTGTCATGAGGGATTAGGACAAATTGATGAGGCAAGAGAAATGCTCCTACCCTATTTGTTTTTAGACAATTTTTCGGAAGTTCCAAATTACTATACCCATTGTGACGTAATCAACCAATACTTCAAATTGCTCGATAAATCGAGTGCCAACAATACTCGACTTTTCTCAACTGAAGCTATTTTTACCATTGAGAAAATAGAAAGCAAGAAAAAAAAGAACTTCCAACCGACCGAATATACCCCGTCAAATGATTCTATCGTCAAACCTGGTGGGTGGAGTACTTTTGAATATTCACCGGCTGGAAGGTTTATCCGTGTGGAAGATATTTATGTTCCAATTTGTGTTGACGTCTGGTATTATATGGCGTTGGAAGAAAATGTCGAATTCTCAATTGAAAATTACTTAAAGCAGACAGAGTTCTATGATATTTACGCTAAGAGAAACTTGAATAAGTTAAAATGAAATGCCGATGACTAAAATGGATGTATCTTATTGTCATTTTCACTATTCCCTTCCTTTCCTGTGAAGAGCATTCATCAAGAGTTTCTATTCCCCATCCACCATTTCAATGGTCAAATCATCATTATAAACAACACCACTTGTTATTTGGGGAGAACAATACATTCCGAAATGAGCCTGTGAAAGTCTGTTCTTCGTCTTTTTGACTTTAGCATGCGATACAAGCTCCCCATTCTGCCAAACTTTTGCGTATCCGCCGTTACTCAAGTCCAAATACACTTTCAATTCAACCCACTCTTGTTGAGGGAAAGGTAAACTTGAAGTTTGAAATTCATGCTCTTGTTCGCCTTGTTTTGGAACATGTTGAAGGTGCACAAATCCATCGTGACTTAAATTAACCAATACCGTTCGGTCCCAATTATCGGATTCATCATCCGTAAATGTTGCGAAACTAAACCAATCATCCTCGCCTCCAGAAGTGCTTGCCTCAAGGTCGATATCCAACCAAACCCAGAAGGTCACAAAGCACGGTGATACAAATGAACCGTCAGGAGTATTTTGAAGTTGAACAGTCGGATAGCCTCTATGATTGTTGTTTTCGGAAATTGTCGATGGCGAATTCGCTCCAGTAATCCATGCCCTATGAGAGTAGGTTCCACTGTGCACAATCGAGTCGGACAATTCATGAAACGTTGTTCCTTTATGTCCTTGTGGAGTTAAATAAAATCCTGCAAAATCATCAACGGTTTCGAATGAAGTAATGAATTCTCTTTTTTCAAGATTTTTCTTTTTACAAGAACCAACTGTTGTCAACAAACACGCGATTGCTATTATCTTAACTAGATTCATAAGTTTAACCTTTATCGTTCAATTAATACAAGTAACTGATTTAAAGGTATAACTGTTTTTTATCCGAAATGTTTTATGAACAGAGTTAGGAGTTATGAGTTATGAGTTATGAGTTATGAGAAGTTGAAGGGAAATTTCGATCCATTTACAATTGATCGAAGCAACTTGTCACCTTTAACCTATAACCTTTAACCTTTAACTTCTTTCTTCCTCTCTATTTAATAACAATTCCAACTGGACAATGATCCGATCCATGAACATCTCCTAAAATGAAAGCATCCTCTACTCGATCAATCAATGATTGTGAAACAAGAAAATAATCAATCCGCCAACCAACGTTTCTATCTCTAGCGCCGCCTCTATAACTCCACCATGAATAATTTTCTCCTTCCGATGTCTTTGCTCTAAACGTGTCTACCAATCCGTTTGAAGTATAGGCATCCATTCCGTCGATCTCCGCTTGCATATATCCTGCAGATTTATTGTAATTCGGCTTTGGTCTTGCAAGGTCAACATCTTTGTGGGCAACGTTGAAATCACCACAAACGATTACTGGCTTCGTTTTCTCTAATTTTATTAAATAAGCCAAAAATGATTTGTCAAAGTCTTGTCTATCATCTAGTCGACTTAAGTCTCTCTTTGAATTTGGAACGTAAGCTGTAACAACAAAATAGTCTTCAAATTCGAGACAAGTTACCCGTCCTTCTTGATCGTGCTCGCTAATTCCAATGTCTATCGAATTTGAAATCGGCGCAACTTTAGATAGAATAGCCGTTCCAGAATACCCTTTGCGCGCCTTCGAATCGTTTCCATAAAAGTGATACCCTTCTAACTCATTCGCGACTTCCCGCGCTTGATCAACGGTCGACTTTGTTTCTTGCAAACAGATGATATCCGCATTTACAGACCTCATGTCTTCATGAAAGTTCTTTTTCGCGATTGCTCGGATTCCATTTACGTTGAACGATATAATTTTCATAGCTAAAAAATGTTGTACCCAAATGTAGTTAAAGCTAATAAATTATTATTATATTTACCATGGTAATTAAATTACACAAACATGAAAGAAAAAAAAACGATAGACGTGCATTTTTAGGTAAAATGGCTCTTGGCCTTTCATCGGTTGTAGCATTGCCATTTTTATTCAGTAGTAAATCAAAAGAAGAAGTTGCAAATGCAACTGATCTTGAATCAAAAGATGATAAAGATATGGAAGAAGTACATCCAGTTAAAAAGATTAAGGCATTAGGGTTTCAATGGGAAACAGCCGACCCTTTTTTATTCTGTGTTCATCATGAAGACAAATATCCAAAAGGAAATGACGCGATGGGGCCTGATGCTTCATTGGAAGGAAGAAATTTAGGGCAGGACTTCATCATCAAAGACGGATGGAGGATGTACCATGGTGGAACGGTACCTGGTTTCCCTGGACATCCGCACAGAGGTTTTGAAACGATCACTGTCGTTCGGGAAGGAATTGTAGATCACGCAGATTCGACAGGTGCTTCGGGGCGTTATGGAAATGGTGATGTTCAATGGATGACCGCTGGAAAAGGCGTTCAGCACTCCGAAATGTTCCCGCTAGTATCAAAAGAGAAAGAGAATCCGATGGAGTTGTTCCAAATCTGGTTGAATCTTCCAAAGAAAAATAAAATGGTGGAACCTCATTTCGCAATGTTGTGGAACGAAACAATTCCTGTCATTGAAGAGAAAGATCTTGAGGATAAATTAACGGCAACAATTGAAATCATTGCAGGAGCATTGAAAGAGGAAAATGCACCAGCTCCGCCGCCTGATTCATGGGCGAATGAAAAAATCAATCACGTTGGAATCTTCAATATTAAAATAGAAGCAAATTCGACTTTCGAATTGGAAGCAAGCGTTGAAGGTGTAAATCGTACTATATACTATTACGAAGGAAACGATTTGAAAATTCAAGACTTGGACATTCCATTCTATCACGCTGCCGAGGTTGATCCAACGAAGAAATTACTTATAAAAAATGGAAATACCGTTTCAAAGATTCTTGTTCTACAAGGAATGCCAATTGCAGAGCCAGTTGTGCAGCACGGACCGTTCGTAATGAATACACGCGAAGAAATCCAACAAGCTTTTGAAGATTACCACGCAACGCAATACGGTGGATGGCCTTGGGAGAAATACGATATGGTTCATGCTCGTGAGGAAACACGTTTTGCGAAACACGCAGATGGAACTTTGGAGGTAAAGAGCT
>JAWUWJ010000174.1:0-9645 GCA_034111925.1 Crocinitomicaceae bacterium | reverse complement strand
TTATCTTTGCGACTTCAAAATTAAATCATGTACAGATCACATACTTGCGGCGAATTACGCTCCGAAAACATAGGTTCAACAGTTACAATTGCAGGATGGGTTCAAACCATTCGAGATAAAGGAAACCTTATTTGGGTTGACATTCGTGACCGTTATGGAATAACTCAAGTTGTAGGACAGGATACTTCTTCGGAAGAATCGCTGAAAGCATTGAAGTCTTTAGGTAGAGAATTTGTAGTTCAAATCACTGGAACAGTTTCGGCTAGAAGTGCGGCAAATCCAAACATTGAGACAGGAGAAATTGAGCTATTGGTTGAGAAAGTGGTTGTTTTGAATGCCTCATTAACACCGCCTTTCACTATTGAAGACAACACAGATGGAGGAGAGGAATTGAGAGCGCAATACCGTTATTTAGATTTAAGAAGAGGGCCCGTTCAAGATAAGCTTCGTTTGAGAAACAAAGTGAACCTTGAAACGCGTAAATATTTAGATTCACAAGATTTCTTGGATGTTGAAACACCTGTTTTAATTAAATCAACTCCAGAAGGAGCAAGAGATTTTGTTGTACCAAGTCGAATGAATGAAGGGCAGTTTTATGCACTTCCACAATCGCCACAAACCTTTAAACAGCTTTTAATGGTTTCAGGATTTGATAAGTATTTTCAAATTGTGAAATGTTTTAGAGATGAAGATTTACGTGCCGACCGTCAACCTGAGTTTACTCAAATTGATTGCGAAATGGCATTTGTAGAGCAAGACGATATTTTGAATATGTTCGAAGGAATGATTCAACACCTTTTCCGCGAAGTAAGAGGCGTAGAGTTGGATGCTAAATTCCCAAGAATGGAATACTCTGAAGCAATGGAACGTTACGGATCTGACAAACCAGACATCCGTTTCGGATTGGAGTTCGTTGATATGAACCCCGTTGCTAAAGGAAAAGGATTTGCAATTTTTGATGATGCAGAACAAGTTTTAGCGATCAACGCTGAGCAATGTGCTGTTTATACGAGAAAACAACTGGATACCCTTACAGATTGGGTGAAACGACCACAAATTGGAGCTAAAGGATTGATTTACATGCGTTGCAATGAAGATGGAACGTTTAAATCATCTGTGGATAAATTCTATTCTCAAGAGGACCTTGCTGAATGGGCAAAAGCAGCGAATGCTAAAGCGGGAGATTTAATTCTTGTTTTAAGTGGAACTTTGGACGGAGTCCGCAAGCAAATGAGTGAATTGCGTTTGCACATGGGCGACGAGCTTGGACTAAGAAATCCAAACGTATTCAAACCTCTTTGGGTGGTTGACTTCCCACTTTTAGAATGGGATGAAGAATCTGGAAGATACCACGCAATGCATCATCCATTTACATCGCCTAAGCCAGAAGATATGCACTTAATCGACACGGAACCAGGAAAGGTTAGAGCTAACGCTTATGACCTTGCAATGAACGGTGTTGAGTTAGGAGGTGGTTCTATTCGTATTCACGATAGAGATCTACAATCTAGAATGTTTGATTTGCTCGGCTTTACAAAAGAAGAAGCTGAAGCTCAATTTGGTTTCTTAATGTCAGCGTTCGAATATGGCGCGCCTCCACACGGCGGTTTGGCATTTGGATTGGATCGACTTGTTGCGACAATGGGCGGATCTGAATCGATTCGAGATTACATTGCCTTCCCGAAGAACAATAGCGGAAGAGATGTAATGATTGATGCACCATCTCCTCTAAGTTCTGATCAATTGACAGAGTTGGGTATAGCACTTAAATAACGAATAACGAAATAATTATGCCTACTGCAGTTGAATTCATCGGTTATGCCGCTTCATTTTTTGTGCTCCTTTCTTTCTTAATGAAGAAAATGACGTACCTCAGAATGGTAAATTTAGTGGGTTGCGGTTTCTTTATTTGGTACGGAATCCTTCTTAATTCTTGGCCAATCATAATAACTAATGGGGCAATTGTTCTCGTAAATATCTACTATCTGTTAAAGACTAAGAATTAGATTACTACACTATTTATCTCAATTTAATGCAATTCTATATGAGTAGAACTACTCACGTTTAACCGATTTTGTTTACTTTCACTTAGGCATAACTGTCTAATTTACTTGACTTTTAGGGTGTTTTGTAAAATACCAAGGTCAAAGTTTACAGTAATGTGTATTAAGCGAGAAATAAATTGCACAAATCGCTTACCATATTTGTGAAGAATGCAACACAAAGGTGAAATAATTGAGAAGGCCGTACGAGAAAGCGGTCATTCTATTACGAAGCTTGCTCAGAAGATGAGCAAAAGCCGTAGATGGGTATATCAAATTTTTGATAGCGCTGTCGTTCCTATTGATTATATTATGGAGATTGGTAAAATCATACATCATGATTTTACGGATGACATTAAAGGAATCAAATTGTATCCCGGAGGTTCAACTGCACCTAGATTTGAAGATTCTTCTTTTTCAGGACAAAACAAACCCGATGAGGTTGAGTTTTGGAAAGAAAAATATGTTGTGCTTCTCGAAAAATACAATGACCTTCTCTCGAAGGGCTAAGCTCCAGTTTTAATTAGAATGTCTGCACGAATTGTGCTCAAGCAGTTACAGTAATTGCACAATATTGGTACGATTTATATTTTGATTACTCAGTAAAGACATAAAAATGTGCTTTAAATACCATTATATGCACATATATGGGAATCATAAGAGAAATTTATTGCACAGGATGGTTGCCATATTTGTAATCGAATGGTACACAGGGGAGAAATAATTAAAAAGATAGTACACGAAAGTGGATACTCAATAACGACCTTGGCGAAAAGGTTGAACAAGAGTAGAAGGTGGGTGTATTACATTTTCGAAAAGCCAAACGTTTCCCTTGATGTTGTTCTTCAAATTGGAAAAATTCTCCACCACGACTTTAGCTTAGAAATGAAAGGGGTAGTTTTGTACTCAACTCAAAAGCAAGAAGCCAAACTTTTAACAGATCGAAGAGTCTTTAATTCAGAGGATGAAGAGATTCAACATTGGAAAGAGCAATATTATTCTTTGCTCGAAAAGTACAATGATTTGTTGGAACGCAATTAGTATCGATTATTCGATTGTTTGATTTTCCGACTGTTCGAACGAAGGTGCTAAATTATGTTTCAGCTGAACAGAGAAGATCAAGAATTCCTAATTCGTCTAAATAGAACTGACGTTCTCGTAGCTCTCAAATCCTTTAAGTTCTTTAGACGCCCTTTGAATTTCCCTCATAATATTTGAAGGTAGTGCGAGGTCTCTGAAAACAACAGATTCGATACTAATCTCAGGGGATTTACTTTTTTCTGTAATTTCTCGAATCATAGTTGCTTCAACCAAACCTCTTTTATTAACGCAATCATCGTACGTATAGCGTTCTAAAACATTGCGAAGGTATTTTCCAGTACTTGACTTTAATGCTTCAATATCTCCATAACTCAGTTCTACTTTCGACACTACTTCATAAGTAATTTTATAGCGAACGTTTGTTCCATTCATATCCAACCACATTACTGTTTGATCAATTTTGTAATTTCCATTATGTTCTTGGTTTTGATCATTTTCGCCTTTATTATTTCGAGTTGAACAACCAATTGAAATCAATAATATGGACAGGACCACTGAGAGCCAAGTTTTCTTTTGGAAAATTAAATTCAGATGATTCAACACAAAAATAATTTAAAAGGATATTCGAGATGAACATTTAAATTACCGTCACAACCAAACTGCAATCGTCAATAATTTAAAACTCTTAACTCCTAATTCAAAACTACAAGCTCTTCATATTAAAACCTTCTCCAATAACTTTAAATGCTGTTCGTCTATTTCGCTGATGGTATTCCTCGCGGACTTCTTCAGTGGGTTGGGATTTAATGTATTTTTCTACTAGATAAATTCGTTCACCACTATCGTCGAGGACAGGTTTTTTCTTCGCGTCTTTCAAGAAGTTCGGAGAATCTTCACCGTATCCTTTTGCAACCAAACGTTCCTTTGGAATTCCCTTTGAAATCAAGTAATCCACACAAGATTGCGCTCTTCTTTCAGCAAGTTTTCTGTTGTAGGCGGTTGGCCCACGAGAATCGGTATGAGAGTTAATCTCTACGACAAGATTACCGTTGAACTGAAGGAATGCATACAATTCATCCAAGACTTCTTTAGAGCGTGTTCTAAGCGCAGAAGAATCAAATCCATATTCTATACCGTCCAATTCAATTTCGTCCTCTCCAATTGGCCCCAAATAGAAATCCTGGATCAATGCCGTTGACTTTGTGATGGGCATTGTACTAACCGACTCGGCAGCACCGAAATAAGACTTACGTGTAGCCATGATATAAATCCTTTGCGCCTTGTCCATCGGGATTTTATAATACCCCTTTGCATCCGTCAGTATTGTTCTGTTCTCGAAAGGAATAGTACTATTAATATCTTTGAATTTTAAATTGGTGTTTGGTAAAATTTCATCCGTTTCAATGTCGTATGCAATTCCCTCAAGTGTAATTATAATCGGTTCATTTGTAATTTCATAGATATCGTAACAATGACCATTTTCACATGGAGCCCTATCACTTGCGAAATATCCTTTTTCCATCAAAGCATCCCAAATAATGTATGAATCGTCCATACTTGAATTGATTGGCATTCCCATGTTTTCTGGGGTGCCGAATGCTTTGTTGTCTTGATTGTAAGAACTCTTGAAAATATCCAGACCACCAATTGAATTGTGTCCGTTTGAGCTAAAGAAGAACGTTGAAGAAGGCTCGTGGTAGAAAGGACTTACTTCATCCAATTCTGAATTCACGGGTCTTCCCAAGTTGATTGCTTCGCCAACTACATTTCCAGTTTCGTCCAATTCAATCTTCCAAAGATCCATTCCTCCTTCTCCACCTGGGCGATTGCTTGAGAAATACAATGTCTTTTCATCCAATGAAATAAACGGATTAATGCTTTTGAAACCAGGAACGTTCACCGATGCTGGAAGTTTAAATGATTCATAGAATTTCATTCCAACCATTCTACCGAAGTAAATCGATTGCTCCAATCTATTTTCGTCATTCCACTTTGTGTAATAAATCAAACTTTGCTCTTCGTTTCTCTTCAGTTGGTTAAAAGAACTAGAGGCATCGTGCTGCGCAGAATTCAATGGTCGACCATAATTGATCGCTCTAGACCAATTTCCACTCAGGTCTTTTTCCGTCCAATACAAGTCACATAAAAAAGCCGATTCCTGAACTTCTGGATCGAAAATTACACCTCCATTTCGAGCACTCGTAAACATCAATTTGTTTTCTGAACCGAAAAAAGCTGGAGCAAATGATGCCGTTCCACTGTTGAAAACGTTAGTGTCAAGCATTTTTACACCAATCTTCTTTTTGAAGTTATTCTCGTCCATCGCGTAGAAACAACCCTTAATCAACAATTGCGCACTTCTTAAAAGCGAATCAGAGTAATTGTCAGATTTAATGTATTGCTCGAACAAGACAACAGCTTCTTTATGATTCTCAACGTTCATTTGAGAAACGGCAAAATTGTAAACATCTTCTGGATATGATTTGAAAGAAGCGGTATGTTCAAAATGCTGAACAGCCTCGTCATAATCAAACGTTCTAAGATGGCAAGCAGCGATTTGGTGCTGAATATAATCCTTGATCGGAACTTCTCTAGTTGAATCGATTTCTCGCTTTTTATCGTCTTTCAACTTTTGCTTTGAGGTTACAACTTCATAAGGAATCGTCACTTCTTGCAGCCCGATAGAATCACTCCAGGCTTTTTCATAATTCAACAAAGCGCTATAGAAGTCTTCCGCTTCAAAATATTCATCGGCGTGGTGCACCCAAACTTGTCTCGATTGACCAAAACTGATCATCGGAAGGGCAAGCAAGAATATAAATAAAAGTTTTTTCATCGTGTCTTTCATATGATTATAGTCGAGGACAAATTTTCTCAGTTTTAGGCTTCTTCTTTTGTTTCATGTAGGTGAACGAAAGCTCAATTCCACCACGACCATTTGAAACAGTCGCAAGGCTTGAAATATTTACGTCGTATCCCACTTTTGCAATGAACGAATCCATTTTAGCTCCAATCGATACAATCATTGCATCGGCGTTACTAACGGTGAACGTTCCAGAATTTCTATAGATCACACCGGCAAGTAAATAAAGATCACTTCCTTTTAGATAATAACCTGCATCAACAGCGAAAGTCAATTCTCCGAATTTCATTTGTTGCATGTACAATGCTTTCGGCAATAAATAGAGCGTTTCAGTAATGTTAATTCTCGTTCCAACATGTCCATAAAAACGCATTGGGAGTCGGTTGTCGATCCCTGTGAATGTCTCTTTCGGTTGTGTCAAGTTAAAAGCAGAAAAGCCAATAAATGGGTTCAATCTACTTTCTTGCTTTGCATAGAAGTACAAGAAACCAGCATTGACATTTGGAAGAATGATCGATTGAGCTCCGAAATTTTCTGAAGGATCTATAGCCGTGTTGAACTCGCCACCGTTGTTTGTCGTGTATTGATTGTTAAAAGAAAGCAATTGATGCTCAACCGATTTTTGAGTCAGGCCGCCTTGAAGTCCAAACGAAATGTTGTGGTTTTTGCTTCTATCAACTGAAGTCGTGTATGCCACGGATACCGTTGCATTGAAAGCATTGTAATTTCCCAACCCCGCTCTGAAATTAGAAATCTGACCACCAAAGCCCCATTTCTTCACAGGCGCATCGAAACTGATCAAAGCGGTTGTGTACGGCTTGTAATTCACCGCCTTCCACTGCGTTCTGTATTGTGCATGCAATCTCCAGTCTCCTTGAAAAACACCTGTCATTGCAGGGTTCAAGAAAATAGGTGCAGCGTCATACATTGACAAGTGTGCATCTTGAGCTTGAGAACCAAAAGATCCCAATCCAAAAAGTCCTATAAATAAGATTTTCTTCATCATAACTATCGTATTAGAGTTACATCACCTGAATCTTTCACAAGTTTATCGTTTGCCATTCGAACAACAAAGGTCCAAGTGTAAACGCCCATCGGTGCAAGCTCTCCGTTATACATTCCATTCCATCCTAAATCTTCCCAAGATGAGATATAATCGTTTTCATTTGAAGTGAAAATAAGCTCACCCCAATTGTTGTAGATATTAAAGACAACGGCTTCAAATGGTCCTCCTCGAATCCAGAAAACATCATTTTCACCGTCACTGTTTGGCGTAAACCCAGTTGGTAAAACAGGAGGCAAAGCAATCGTGATTACTTTTGAAACGGTGTCTGTACACCCTAATTCGTCAGTTACTTCTAGGACAATGATGTAATCACCACCTTCGCTGTAACTGTGAAAAGGGTTTTGAACGTTATTGGCCTCATTATCTCCAAAATCCCAATACCATTGATTGATATTTGATCCTATTGAAAGGTCTGTAAACGCCACCGTCTCATTCACCAAAGCAGGGTTCGGTGTGAAAGAGAAGTCTGCAATTGGAGCAGGAGTAATGTTCAGCGTCAATACTGTGTCATCCACACAACCAAGATCAGAAGTAACAGTTAATGTTATTGCTTGAAAACCTGTATTCATGAATGTATACGATGGATTTTGGGAATTACTTGTTCCTCCACCGAAATCGTATAGCCAATCTGTAATTGATCCACTTGAGATAAACGACAAGTCAACAAAATCAACAGGTGTGCCTTGACAAGCAACCGTTGGGCTGAAATCTGCAATTGGAACTGGGTTAATTTGCACTGGAACGACAATCGTATCGTAACATCCATTGTCACTTCCTACAATTAGCGTTGCGTTGTAGGTTCCACTTCCAGAATAGGTATGAATTGGATTTTGAACAATTGAAGTTCCTGTATTTCCAAATTCCCAATCCCAATAATTAATTGTTCCCGAACCTGATGTCGATTGATCTGTAAAGATTGTATTCTCTCCTTCACATTCCGTCGTTGCTGTAAAGTCAGCTGTTGGCGTTTCCAAGAATGTCACTGTCATCGTTGAAACATCCGGTGGACATCCAAAGACACTCGTAGAAGTAAGAATTAATGTAACTGATCCGTTGGCTAAATCTCCAGGAGACGGAACATAGTTTGTGATCAATAAATTGGGACTTGGGCTGAACGAACCGGTTCCCATTGTCGTCCAACTTCCAGCGTTATTTACGCCTGTTACGGAACCATTCAATTGAACCACTTGGTTCTCACAATAGTTCTGATTTATCCCAGCATTCGCATCGGGTGGATCGACGAAATAAATCCGCATTGAATCCAATACTGAAGGACAAATTCCAGGATTTGATGCTAAATAAACATCAACAAATCCTTGAGCTGTATCTACAGATGTAATGTTGTATTGCGTTGTTAAAGATCCAGGAGCTACAACCGATCCAAACCCACTTGTTGACCAAAGTGAGCTGAAACCGAAAGAAACCGTTCCGTTTAAATCCAAAATACTTAGGTTGGAACAAACTGAATCGTTTGCTGTAATATCAACAATTGGTTCGTCTAGGAATGTAACTTGAATACTGTCTTCTTCAGGGAGGCATGATCCATTTCCTGTTGATGTGAGCGTTAAGTAAATTGTTCCTGCCGCGATGTCACCTGAACTAATGTTGTAATCTGTTACAGGGTTGGCCGCTGAAGGCGAGAACCCTCCGAATCCAGTCGTTGTCCATGTTCCATCTGTTGTTGCTCCAGTTACGGAACCATTCAAGTTAATGACTGTTTCACTTGAACAAAGAACAAGACTTGCACCCGGAATAACCAAAGGAGCAGGCGTGAGGTAAATGACCACCGTATCTTGATCATCTGGACAGGCAAATAAACTTCCTGCAGACGTCAAATAAAGAATAACACTGTCTTGTGTAAGATCAGCGGCAGAAGGTGTATACGTTGTGGTTAAACTTCCAGGGTTTGCAAAAGCACCACCATTTCCTCCAGACCAGCTGGCACCAGAAGCAAATTGCACGGTTCCACTAACAGGAACAGTTCCAATGTTGTTTTTACAATAGGAATCATCAATTCCAGCTCCCGTTACAGGTGATTGAATATAATCAACACGAACGGTGTCTCTTACGGGTTCGCAATTACCAGAGGAGGAAAGAACGAACGTTACAAATCCTTGGGTATAATCTCCAGGACTTGGATCGTATGTTGTAATTAAGCTTGTTGGGTTGTTCAGCGTTCCCGTTCCGTCAAGAACTTGCCAAAAACCAGTTGTTGACCCACCGATTACACTTCCGTTTAGGTTGACGACAGGTTCACCATTGCAAACCGTTGTATCGGTTCCGGCATCTGTAATCACTTTTCTGTTGAATGATGACATATAGTGGTACAAACAACCTGTTGTTGCCCCTCCATTAATGACACCCATCGAGAAAAAGCCCATTGAATTGGTCAATGTATTTTGGAATCCACTTACGATTTCTGCAGTTGAGAACGATACTTGAGTTCCAACCCATGCTCCACCTGTTCCGGGAACGGGATCAAAGTCGGCAGGGTTTATTGCACCTGTTCCACCACCACCAGCGGTTAAAGTAAATCCAACTTCATTTCCAGTTTCACAAAGCAAGTTCAAAGAAAAGGCTTGATTGTTATTTCTTGGAAATGAAACTTCAGCCGAACCAGCACAGTTCAACGG
>JAWUWJ010000173.1:0-18749 GCA_034111925.1 Crocinitomicaceae bacterium | reverse complement strand
TTGAAGCCAGTTTCTTGCATCTTCCTTTAAGTAGATTGCAAAAGTCGCCATTGCCAATTCTTCATACCCATTTTCCTTGAGCCAAAGCATAAGTTCATCATTGCCCTCAATTGCTTTACTCCAAGCCAAGATGATTTTCGGTGGATAATCAATTCGTTTTAGAGCTGTCTTTGACAAGTCTTTCGCGATGATTTCTCTTTTCTTTTTTTTGAACCAGTTTGCCATTATCCAAAGAATATATATGAAACAATAATTGCGGCTATGATTCCGCCCAAATCAGCCAATAGTCCTGCAGTCACAGCATATCTTGTTTTTGTTATTCCAACCGATCCGAAATAAACAGCTAAAACAAAGAAGGTCGTTTCCGTACTGCCTTGCATTGTAGATCCAATTTTTGTTACAAATGACATTGGAATCTTTTTTCCAGATTCATAAAGCTCTTGATATGGACCGTGGTGGTCATGTTGGGTAATTATGTCTTGTAAAGCACCACGAGCACCACCACCACTAAGCGGTTTCATTAAGCCAACTGGCATGGCATCAACCCAGTGTGTGGCTGTTATACCTACAAACTCAGCCGTTGCTCGAATTCCATCTAAGATTGCATCCAAGGTTCCCGAACCTCTAAGCACTGCGATTGCTGCAAGAATCACAATCAAATAGGGAATAATGGAAATTGCAACTTGAAATCCTTCTTTAGCGCCATCCACGAATGAATCGTACACATTCACACGCTTCTTAATCGCCATAATAATAAATGTGATGATTATCGTGAAAATAATCAGCGGGCCACCAACTCTCGCAATAACCTCTGCATGTGAAGGGTTGTAAATAACATAAACCAAAAGTCCACCTATAAAGAGGGTAGCCGTTCCTAGGTAGGCGAGTACTACTGGATTGAATAGGTTTATTTTTTGTTTAATGGAAACGACAATTAGCCCAATGAGGGATGCTATATAAGTTGAGATTAGAATCGGCAAGAAAATTACTGTTGGATCTTCAAAACTGTTGGTTGTCAATAGTCCGAATACAGATACTGGAATTAATGTTAATCCAGAAGTGTTAAGAACAAGGAACATTATTTGAGCATCAGTGGCTCTGTTCTTTTCAGGATTTAATGTTTGCAATTCTGCCATTGCTTTCAGCCCCATTGGGGTTGCCGCATTGTCCAGTCCTAGCATGTTTGCGCTAAAGTTCATCATCATCGAACCAACAGCCGGATGGTCTTTTGGTACTCCAGGAAACAGACGAGAGAATAAAGGAGAAACTGCCTTAGTCATGGATTTTACTGCCCCGCCATGTTCGCCAATTCGTAAGATTCCGATCCAAAGGCAAAGCATACCTGTAAGTCCAATTGCTACTTCAAAACCGACAACCGAGGAATCGAATAAGCTTTTGACCATATCGTCAAAAATGAATGTATCCTGCCAAAAAATCAATTTGCAAAGCGCAACGACTCCTGAGACTAAAAACATTCCGATCCAAATGCGATTTAAAACCATAATTCAAATATCAACATTAATAGAATGCACAAATGATGAAAAAAGAACGAAATATTAACAGTCTTCTAATGATAAGAAGGGCGAATACTATGATTTACAAAGTTTTCAATGAGAATACTTCCGTGGTTGCCTGAAATTTCTGGGTGGAATTGAACTCCAAATATTGCTTTTTCTTTGTGCTGCATGATTTCGTTGACACAGCCGTCTGACGAAGCCACAAGTTGAAATCCAGGTGCAATGGAAACCGTTTCGCTGCTATTTTCTCTCATTTCAATTTCATTGGGAAGACGGTTGAAAAGAATGCAATCTTCGTAGGCTTCAATGGTTTGCCAGTCGCCGTTATCGCGAGCACGAGAAACGTATCCTCCAAATAACAATCCTATGATAACGTGTCCCAAATTAATTCCCAAGACGGGGAGTTCGGTTTCCTTAATCCATTCGAGTTGATCTAAGTATTTGTCAGGGTCGATTTCAGTAAGTAATAGTGATCCACTTGAAAGAATGACGCCTTGAATTTCTTCGAGGTCCTTGTCTTTGTTGAAATCGAGCAGGGGGATTGTCTTGACATCGCAGTAATCATCAACGATGTGAGCGATGTTGGTTGTTGTGTCAGATCCGCAATCGATTAAAAGTATCATAGATCAATTTCTCCTGCGCCCTGACGGATTATTTCGCAATATCCTTCGGTGCATTTCACAACAGTTGAGGGTTCCAAACTTCCGAACCCACCGTCAATAATCAAATCGACCTTGCTATCATAGCGTTCGTAAATCTCGTATGGATCAATAAAGTAGTCCAAAATTTCATCTTCATCATCGTGCAAAGATGTTGTCGCAATTGGGTTTCCCAATTGTTCAACGATTGTTCTGATGGTATTGTTGTCAGGGATTCTAATTCCTATTTCTTTTCGATTTGTATCGAAGATCTTCGGGATTTCGTTTGTGGCCGTTAGAATGAACGTAAATGGTCCTGGTAACGATCGATTCAACATCTTGAAAGTTGGACGGTCAATGTGTTTAACGTAATCTGATAGATTGCTGATGTCCGAACAAATGATAGAGAAATTCGTTTTTTTGAGCTTAACACCTTTCAGTGCCGCCAATTTATTCAGCGCTTTCTTATCATTTAAACTGCACCCCATAGCATAAACAGAGTCAGTGGGGAATATTATTATTCCTCCTTTTCTCAGTGCTTTCACCGCTTGGTCAATAAACCGTTGGTCTATATTTGAATCGTTGATTTCGACTAACATAGCGGCGAAGATAGTGTTTATTCTCTTTTTTTGAAGATTGAACAACTAATCGCGTAATGATCGCTTAAGTTCTTCTCTTGAATTACAAAGTTATTTGACCCCAATTTATCTGAATGAAAGATGTAATCAATTCTCCCAGCTGGAATTTTTCCTGCATACGTCTTTCCAATTCCAAAACTGGAGTTTCTGAATGAATCGGTTAAAATAGAATTGAATTGGTTATACGTGTACGACATTGGCGTGTCGTTGAAATCACCGCAAACGACCACTGGGTGAGGCGAGTTATTGATATGATTAACCAACTTGTCCGTTTGATCTGCTCGAACAGGAAATGCTTTCTTTACCTTTCCCAAGACCGCAAAGAAGCCAGAAGACTTTTCCTTTTTCGTTTTGCCTTCAAAGACAGCGTAATCGTCTTTTTGCAGGCGTATTGACTGAAGATGAATATTGTACACTCGAATTGTGTCATCAGGCGTCACGATATCAGCGTAAATGCAGTAATTGAAAGTAGGCTGATTATCTCCTAAAACAATATCTCCTTTTTCGATGATTTCATATTTCGAAAGTATACTGATGCCAAAATTTCGTCTTATAGCTCTAAGCTGCGAGTAACGCTCATGATAATCTCTCGTCTCTAAAAGCTGAACGAGCGTATCCTTTGTTATAAAATCACTTGGTCTATCTTGGTGGTAAAACTCTTGAAAACAAACGATGTCAGGATCTTCCTGATCAACGTAATGAATGATTTTGTCTTTGTTTATTTGCGCCTGTTTTGGATCGGGGTTGTACAAGTCAAATAGATGAACATTGTAGCTCATGATTTTTACTTCTGTAGCTCCTTTTGGGTCATCACCTCCGCCTATTGTAAAAGTTCGGAAATGCAGGTTTCCTCCAAGAAGAATAAGGACTCCCAATCCAAGAGCCCATTTTTTATTGATGAAAATCCAAACAATGGTAATGAGTAGGTGGCAAATAATTATAACGGGATATGCCAATCCGAAAAGTGGAATGATTTCCCAAGAATCAGGCCGTACAAACGGGCTTAGATAGGAGAGGAGCAGGCTTAGTGAAACAAGGATTGTAATTCCCTTGAGGATATTTTTAAGCGTAAATATCTTTTTCAGCCGTTTCATTATTTACTTTGATTGAACAGAAAGTCCTTTTCCCTTTTGTTTAAAGAATCATATCCAGATTTGGAAATTTTATCTAAAATTCTGTCCGTCTCTTTTTGCCTTTCTTTGGCGTTCTCATTGTATTCTTCATCCGTCATTTGACGCACTTGATCACCTCTTACGACTTTTAATTTGGGACGTTTATTTCTTGAAAACATTTGCCTTATGAATTCCATCGCTCTTTGGGAAGCTGTAATAAGGTTACCTGAGCTATGAATATTTTGAATGGACAAAGCCCCAATGACTGCACCGCCTAAATGAGCAAAATGAGCTGTTCCATCATTCGTTGTCAAATTGATAACGTCCAATACGATGTATGCCGCTGCAATCCAGATAATCCGGAGTTTAAAAAAACCGAAAAAGCTGACTTGTAAATTGGGCTGGTAGAAAGCAATTGCGACGAAGATTCCCATGATTGAGCCAGATGCACCAATTACGACAACATCTTGAAGACCGGGAAATATCATGTGTGCTAAAAATTCCAATAAGCCTCCTGCGATACCAGCTATTATATAGGTGTAGATCAGTCTAGAGGCACCGAAGAGTTGTTCAAAGTGCTTTCCAGCAAAGTACAAGAAGATCATATTGAATAATATGTGCATCACCCCGTAATGAGCGAACATCGATGTGAATATTCCCCAAGGATGTGTAATGAATTCAGATGGTCTGGTGAACAGTCCAAAAATGTGATCAATTACTATTGCAGTGCTAGCATCGTCCTCCAATAGTTCACCAAACACCAACGCAACTCGTATTAATAAAAATAGAATGACATTGATGAAGATTAGCTTCATGTGAGCCCCCCCGTGTTTATACCGGTGCTTTAAATCGTCTATAAATGTTCTTTGTGTCTGCATTTTCGATTAATAAAAGTTAGACTTATCTCGTTTCCAAATCTGAATCATAATGAATCCAAACAGCATTCCACCGAGATGCGCGAAGTGTGCAACAGAATCACCATCACTATTTAAGTAAGCCTGGTACAATGCAAATATTCCCATGATTAAGGCCATCCACTTTGCTTTAAGCGTAATTGGTGGGAAAAGCAATCTAAACTCAGTGTTGGGAAATAAAAGGGCAAATGCCATTAATAATCCATATACAGCTCCTGATGCCCCAACAGTTCCTGCTGCGTACCTCGAAGATGCATCACCATAGCCAGGGAAATTCGGTTCGTACCTCCATCTCACCATGCCATTTCCAACGCTTTCAACATCAGAAACATAAATGTTTGGAAACCATTCGCCAGTTAGCATGTGAATTTCTATTCCCTGAACCAATGTGTGCAGTACCATAGCACCTATTGCAGTTACAAAGTAGAAAATGAAAAACCGTTTCTTTCCCCAGTAGCGCTCCAATTGAGATCCAAATACAATTAGACCAATCATATTAAAAAGCAAGTGGTAAAAATCACCATGCATGAAGAAATGCGTGATGACCTGATAAGGTTCAAAAACATTTGACGCTGGGTAGTGCATACCAAGCATGATGTCCAAATCAATACCCTGACCTTTTAAAACGACTGTTGCTAAAAAGAACAGTGCGTTAAGAATCAATAGATTCTTAGTAACATCAGGTATATTGGTAAATAGTTGTCTAAACATTATTTAAATTTTGTTTCGATCGACTCTAAATCGATAGTATCTATAATTTTTTTATTTGAAGGCGTAAACATGTGGTTTTCACATTGAAACAGCTGATTGATCAAGCCTTGGATCGCTTCGTTTGAATTGAGGTTCAATTGTTTCATGGCTGCGGATCTCGCAATAGAAGCGACCAATGAATGTGCAATATCGCCCTTTTCAATATCCTTGTGTCCAAGCGTTTCAAGAATGGAATCCAGCGTGCTTGAAAGTGTTTCTTCTTCGAGTACATTTGGAACTGCAATGACGGATAAAATGTCGCTTTCAACTATTCCATCAAAGCCCAATTGCTTTAGCATTGATGCATTACTTTCCCAATTAATGATTTCCTTTTTCGAAAGTTCTTTTTCAATTGGAAATAGCATTCTTTGTGATTCTATTGGGTTGGATATAAATGATTTAATTATTCCTGAGTAAACAATCTGTTCAACTGCTCTTTTTGAATGAATCACCATCAATCCAGACTTGCTCGGAGATAAAATGTAGTTTCCTTTTACGATAAAACTCGTAATGTTTTCTTCAATTGACTCAACCTCTACAAGCTCTTGAACCTCTTCTTCCTTTTGATCTTCTACGGTATAAAAGTTCTCCCAATCTTCTTGTTTTGCCTCCTTGGTTCCAAAGCCATTGTTGACAATTGCTTTTGAGAAATTGTCAGTTGTTTTTCCGCTAGAAGAACTCGCCGTATTTGATGTCGTTTGAAAAGGATTAAAGTCCTTGTTGACATTTATTGTCGGCTCTGTTGCGGGTTGAGAATGCATTTTGTGTGGAATATCAAATCCCATTTCTCGTTCAAAGTCAAGTGTTGGAGCAATATTGTATTTACCTAACGCTAGGCGAATGCTGCTCAATATGATAGAGTAGATGTATTTCTCTTCCTCGAATTTAATTTCCGTTTTCGTAGGGTGAACGTTAACGTCAATTCGTTTGGGATCAACGTCCAAATACAAGAAGAATCCTGGAAAGGTCCTTTCTTTGATAAGTCCCTCAAACGCCTTGTTTACTGCGTGATTGAAGTAATGGCTTTTGAAATACCTATTGTTTACAAATAAGAATTGTTCACCTCGTGTTTTTCTCGAAAATTCTGGCTTTAGAACAAACCCTTTCATTTCAACGATTTCCGTGCTTTCCTCAATGGGAACCAATCGATCGTTTGATTTCTTTCCCAAAACATCAATGATTCGTTTCTTTAGAATCGTGTCTTGGAGGTTGTATAGTTCAGTGTCGTTATGATGGAGCGTGAAATGAATGTCAGGGTGGGAAAGAGCTATGCGCTCAAATTCATCCGTGATATGTCCAAATTCTACTTTGTCAGACTTTAAGAAATTTCTTCTGGCCGGTACATTGTAGAACAGGTTCTTTATTTCGAAGCTTGTGCCTTCAGGACAAGTCGTTTCAGTTGATTCTTTGATCGAACTTCCCTCCATTGTGATTGAAGTTCCAAGGTCTTTTCCTTTTTGACGGGTCTTTAGTTCAACGTGAGCAATAGCTGCAACAGATGCCAAAGCTTCACCCCTGAATCCTTTTGTGGTTAAAGCGAATAGATCCTCGGCCTTTCTGACTTTACTCGTTGCATGGCGTTGAAAACAAAGTTCAGCGTCTTCAGGTCCCATCCCGCCGCCGTTATCGACAATTTGAATGAGCGTTTTTCCTGCATCTTTTATATTTACGTCAATCTTCGTTGCGCCTGCATCAATGGCATTTTCAACGATTTCCTTCACCACAGATGCGGGACGTTGAATAACCTCCCCAGCTGCAATTTGATTCGCAATATTATCCGGTAATAATTTAATTAAACTGCTCATAAAATATCTACCAAAGCCGTGTTACAACAGTTTCTACTTGATCCATCCCATTAAAAACGAGATATCCTAAAGCAACAATAATCACAATTAAAACAAATACACGAATATTTGAGGATGATTTTGCGCTTTTTCTTATTTCAGTTCTAGACCATTCACTTCGAATGTTTTCTCTAAGAATAGAAGTTCGTTCTTCAGAAGAAAGTTCGCCATTCTCCATCTTTTCATATTGGCGCTTTTTAGCGTCAAGACGTTCCTTGCGTTCGTCATAATACATAGGATTATAATCGAATTGGCGGTTCTTATATGTCTTAGTTAAAAATCGAAATTTCATCTGAATCTAAAGTAAACAAATTTAACAAAATTATAATGTCGAATTCAGCCAAATTATGTCAAAAACTGTGCCCATGAAAATCAACTGACAAAGAGTCAGAATATACTTTGGACGAGTTTTTGCCCGTTAAATGTTTATAACTAATGAAATGCGCGCCTGTGGGGCGGATTTCAAATTGTATTTTTGATAGATATGAAACAATTAATCTCCTTCAAGTTTCTCCTTTTTGCACCCATTTTAGTATCGGTGTTTGTGATGGCTTCTATAGCCCCGCCTTCTTATCCAATGCTTAAAAATGAGATTCAAGCTCCTGAAATTATTAAGACTGTTGAAAATCCTTGGGTGAATGCGACTTTAGAAAAAATGACACTCCGAGAAAAGATCGGTCAATTTTTTATGATTGCCGCTTATTCAAACAAAGGAGAAGCTCACTTCAATAAAATTGATTCTCTTGTAAGCAAACATAAAATTGGTGGCTTAATTTTTTTCCAAGGGGAACGGGATAATTTAAAAGTTGCGATAGATCGTTTTCAAGGTCAGGCTACAGTTCCTTTGTTAGTTGGTATGGACGCTGAATGGGGAGTGAGTATGCGCTTGTTTGGCGAAGAACGTTATCCTTATAATTATACTATTGGTGCTGCAAACGACCCTGAGTTGACGGAAAAGATTGGAGCAATGATGGGGCAAGAGTGCCGTGAACTTGGAATTCATATGAACTTCGCGCCTGTTGCGGATGTGAATAGCAATCCAAACAATCCTGTGATTGGATTTAGATCGTATGGAGAAAACCCAAAACGCGTGGCAGATCAAGTTGCAGCTGCGGTTAGAGGAATGGAAGGGCAGAGTGTTTTAACAAGTATCAAACATTTTCCAGGACATGGCGATACGGATGTTGATTCACATAAAGAATTGCCTATCGTAAATAATACGCTTACTCATATCGATGCCGTTGATTTCTATCCGTTTAGAGCGGGAATTAACGCTGGAGCGTCTTCTGTAATGATTGGTCATTTGAATGTTCCTGCATTGGATCCATCGGGTACGCCGAGTAGTTTATCTAAAAAGACGATTCACGAATATTTGAAGGGAGAACTTGGTTTTAAAGGTCTTGTTGTGAGTGATGCTTTGGGAATGAAAGCCGTTGCTGATCGATATGGAAAAACGGAAGTCGTTGTAAAAGCATTCGAAGCTGGTTGTGATATTTTACTATTCCCAAAGAGCGTTGTAGACGCAATAGACGCTATTGAAAAGAAAGTATTGGATGGAGGGATTTCTGAAGAAGAGATCAATCTAAGATGCAAGCGTGTGTTACTTGCTAAGTACAAGAGTATTATTAAGCCTGGAAAACTTAAGAGTTATACGAAGGGCGAGCGGGATTTGGCAAGGAAACAACTTTTTGAAAAAGCGATTACAGTTCTTAAAAATGAGAATGAAGTATTACCGATTAAGCGATTCGATAAAAGGATAGCGGTTGTAAGTATTGGTTCGCACACTGATGGATTGAAGCCTTCAATGGACCTTGTGGCCTCGGTTGACCATTTTCATTATTACTCGGGAACGGAAGCACTCCAAAAGTTTAAAAGTAAGATGGCGAATTACGATATGGTTATTACAACAATCCATGCGGGTTCTGTTCGACCTTACAAGGATTTTAGAATGCCAAGTGGATGGAGAAGTTGGTTGAAAACCGTTTCAAGTGCAGAGGAAAGCGCATTGGTGTTGTTTGGAAACCCACTTGCTTTGAAGAATAATGTTGATTTAACTGGAATTAATTCGGTAGTTGTCGGTTATGAAAACCATGATTTGATGGTCGACAGAATGGGGCAGTTTCTAGTTGGTTCTTTCGCTACAAATGGAAAGTTGCCAGAAACGATCAATGAAAGCTACAAGGGCGGACATGGATTGCCAATCAAATGGATGGGAAGATTGAAAGAATCACAACCTGAAGAAGTTGGGATTGATCCAAAGAAGTTTGAGCGAATCGATGAGATAGCCAATAGTAGTATTGCCGCTAAAGCATTCCCAGGATGTCAAATTCTTGTTGCTGTCGAAGGAAAGGTTATTTATCGTAAATCCTTTGGACATCATACTTACGGAAAGATCATTGAGGTGAAAAATGATGATATTTACGATATAGCATCAATCACAAAAATTGCTGCGTCGACCGTTTCTATAATGAAGTTGAATTCTGAAGGCACGTTCAATCTTGAGGAGAAGTTAGGTGACAAATTGCCAGAATTAATGGGGACGAGTCCATTGAAGAACATTCGACTTAGAGACATGTTGGCACATCAGGCCGGTTTAACTCCATGGATTCCCTTTTATACGAAGACATTGATTGATGGAAATTTATCCGATCAATATTACAGAACCGTAAAATCGGATTCCTTTAGTGTGAAGGTAGCCGAAGATTTATGGATTGACAAAACGTATCAAAGTAAGATGTACAAAGAAATGCTATCGAGCACTCTTAAAGCTAAGCGCTATAAATATTCCGATGTGGGGTATTACTTCATCAAAAAAATCGTTGAGAAGAACTCGGGAACCACTTTAGATGATTACGCTACAACTAATTTCTATGAGCCAATGGGGTTGAGCAATATGCGCTACAATCCACTTGATTATTTTTCGAAAGACAGAATTCCGCCGACTGAAGACGACAAGATCTTTAGAAAGAAATTGGTCCATGGATACGTTCATGATCAAGGAGCCGCGATGATGGGTGGAATAGGAGGTCATGCAGGATTATTCACAAACGCAGGTGATTTGGCAGGCTTAATGCAAATGTTCTTAAACAAAGGGACCTACGGCGGTGAACGATACATTAATGAACAAGTGATTGAGGAATATACGGATTGCCAATTTTGCTCAACGAGTAGAAGAGGAGCCGGGTTCGATAAGCCAATGCGGAACAAAAAAGGAGGACCATCTTCGAATAAAGTGAGTCTCAAAAGTTTTGGACACTCTGGCTTTACTGGAACTTTGGCTTGGGCCGATCCTGAATACAAAGTGAACTACGTTTTCCTTTCCAACCGTGTGTATCCAGATGCGGAGAATTGGAAGATTGTCAAAATGAGTATTCGAACAGAAATCCAAGATGTTATTTACAATGCTTTAGAAAGCGCTAAATGAACAGAAAAAAGCTACTAACACTTCTTGCTTCACTATTGTTCTTAGCCATAAGTGGGCAGCTGTTTGTTCGGTTTTTACTTTACCATCAAGAGAATATTAACAAGTCAGGGTATGCGTTTAATGATTCTGTTTTAGACTTGTTTCCAAGAGGCGATTTCTCAATTTATATTTTTGGTATAACGTATTCTTCACTGCTTATTTACCTCATAATTCGCTGTTCAAAAATCAATAACCTGTCTAAGTTTGCAATGGCTTACGGTCTGATTCTATTGACCCGGATAATCACATTGTCACTGGTTCCACTAAGAGAACCAATTGGGCTAGTAAGTCTCAACGATCCAATTTTATACAATCTCATTTTTGATGGGGAAGTGACAGCGGATCTATTTTACAGCGGACATACCGCTTTTGTCTTTGTCATGTTCTTTCTGTCAAAAAAATACATCTTTCTCATTTTAGGAGTAGCAGTTGGAGTGCTTTTAATGATGCAACGCGTCCATTATTCTATCGATATCGCAGCTGCAATCCCTTTTGCCTACTTGATAGCCAAGGGAGTAACATGGACGTTTAAGAAAATGGGGTTGGAGAATAATTAAATATTAATCTATAGGGTTAATAGAATAGACGTTTTGTTGAAGAAACATTGAGGTTTAATTGTATACTTTTGAATTGTAAAGCGTCCAATAACGTACAGATATATTAGCATGAAAATAGGAATTGTATTGTACCCAACATACGGGGGAAGTGGAGTAATGGCAACTGAATTAGGGAAATCTTTGGCAACGAAAGGGCACGAGATTCACTTTATCACTTATTCTCAACCCGTTCGCCTTGGAGGTTTTCGATCAAATATATTCTACCATGAGGTATCGGTATCCGATTACCCTCTTTTCGATTATACGCCTTACGAGACAGTTTTGGCAAGTAAAATGGTTGATGTCGTAAAGCGTGAAAAGCTTGATGTTTTACATGTTCATTATGCAATTCCACATGCTTCTGCGGCGTTCATGGCAAAGCAAATCTTAGCTGCTCAGGGAATTCATATTCCATATGTGACTACACTTCACGGAACGGACATTACACTTGTTGGAAGAGATCCTTCGTTCGAGCCTGTGATTACGTTTTGTATGAATGAATCCGATGCTGTTACTGCAGTTTCTGAAAGCCTAAGAGAGGATACTTACAAGCATTTTAATGCAACGAAGGATATTTTAGTAATTCCAAACTTTGTACATCCAAAGTCAAAAACAATTGATAATATTCAAGAAATAAGAAGACGTTATGCTTCTGATGATGAGCCAATTCTTTGTCATATTTCAAATTTCAGAAAAGTGAAACGTGTTGATGATGTTTTGAAAATGTTTGATAAAGTCAATCAGAAGATACCATCTAAATTGTTAATGGTTGGTGATGGACCTGAGCGATACGGACTTGAAGAGTTGTGTGGGAAATTGGATCTATGTGATAGAGTCGTTTTTATTGGTAAAGTAAGAGAAACGCAAGAAGTTCTTGAAATCTCAGATTTGTTCGTGTTGCCTTCAGAAACTGAGAGTTTTGGATTGGCGGCTTTGGAAGCAATGGCCATGGGAGTCCCTGTCATTTCGTCCAATACTGGTGGTATTCCCGAAGTAAATATTAACGGAGAAACTGGTTTTATGTCCAATGTCGGAGATGTTGAAGATATGGCCAAAAATGCAGTCTATATTTTAGAAGATGAAGACCGCAAAAAGACCTTTGGTGCAAATGCACTTGCTCGCTCTAAAGTATTTGACATTGACACTGTCGTTAGTCAATATGAGGACTTGTACAAGACGTTGATTTAAAGGATCGACAGATTTCTATAGTGAAATTTACAATTCAAAAACATCATTATACCTAGCGGTATTGAATCCATTTTCAATTATTTTCTTGGATTGAGGACTACCTTCATTTAAAGCCGGGTTTGTATGATTCATGTGAATGAAGTGGATTTTACTCTTCTCGCTTGTAGATAAATCCTTGAAAAGCTCCATGCTTTCAATGATAAACGGATGAGGAATTTCTGAAATATCACGATTATTGATCTCTTCAGCATCATAAAATGTAGCGTCTATAAAAGCGTAATCCACTTTAGCGACTTCCTCGATGATGTCCTTGTCCCATTTGCTCCATTTGTCAATGTCTGGAATGAAAAGCGCTGTCTTTTTTGGACCAATGATTTTATAGCCCACGGTTTCTGAAAATTCATCTCTGTGAGGCACAGTAAAGGGAATGACTTGAAAGGAGGATGACAACTCAATTGGGATTTGACTTTCTAAATCTTGGGTAATAATGTTTTTGTTTGCTACCAATTGGCTCCAAGGTCCATTGTTTTTTAAGAAGGATTTCATCTTCGGCATCGCATAAACAGGCACTTCGGCAGCATTTGTTGCCTCTTTACCTAAATACATTAGCCCTGTATAATGCCCGATGTGCGCATGTGTTAAGAAAATTCCATCGGGAACTTCTTTGTTGTTGTCAAAGCCAAATCGGCTCAATCGTTTTGCTTGAGAAACAAAATCTGGAGAAGCTTCAAACAAGTACTTCTTTTTGTTTTTAGCGTCTATTACACCAAGAGAAACAACCTTTCTATCTTGCTTTGGATTTTCGAACAATCCTTTGCAGCACTCTTTTTCACAACCGATCTGAGGCGACCCTGCATCTTGAACAGTTCCAAGGATGATTAAAGAAACTCCATCAGATACGTCGATCACTTGGGTCTGTTCTTCAATTTCTTCTTTGGATTGAATGGATGAATCGTTCGAGTTGCATGAGGAGAACAAAGCGATCAATACGAGAATTGTGTGGTACTTCATAGTTGAGATTGAACTTCTAATGTAATCATTAAACTAAAAAAGCGCCTCTCGATTGAACGAGAGACGCTATTTATATATTATTTTGAAATCTTACTATACGTTTTCAATAACCATTGCCGAAGCACCGCCACCGCCGTTACAAATTCCAGCAGCACCATATTTACCTCCGTTTTGTTTTAAAACGTTGATCAAAGTAACGATAATTCTAGATCCGCTACTTCCTAGAGGATGTCCAAGAGCAACCGCTCCACCGTTCACGTCAACTTTCGTTGGATCCAATCCTAATTTCTGAGTGTTCACAATTCCAACAACAGAAAATGCTTCGTTTAATTCCCAGTAATCAATATCGTCAACCGACAATCCAGCTTTCGCTAATGCAACAGGAACTGCTTTTGAAGGAGCCGTTGTAAACCATTCTGGTTCATGAGCAGCATCTCCGTATCCAACAATCTTAGCGATTGGCTTCATTCCCATTTCATCTGCTTTCTCTTTACTCATCAACAATAGGGCAGAAGCACCATCATTTAGAGTTGAAGCGTTTGCCGCAGTAACCGTACCTTCTTTAGTAAAAACAGCTCTTAATTGAGGAATCTTTTCCATTTTAACGTTCGTGTACTCTTCATCTTTATTAACGACAATAGCATCACCACGACGTTGAGGAACTTCAACAGGAACAATTTCATCATCGAACTTTCCAGCATCCCATGCAGCTGAAGCTTTGTTGTATGAGTCAATTGCGAATTGATCTTGTTCTTCTCTTGTTATGTTGTTTTCAGTTGCACATTTATCAGCACAAACTCCCATGTGAACAGCGTTGTAGACATCCGTAAGTCCGTCTTTCACCAATCCATCAATCATTTTAACATCACCTAATTTCGTTGCATTTCTTGCATTGTAATAGTGAGGTGCGCTACTCATGTTCTCCATTCCACCTGCAACAACGATATCGTTGTCACCACATAAAATAGATTGAGTTGCCAATGAAAGAGCCTTCATTCCTGATGCACATACCTTATTAATAGTAGTACAAGGAACTGTGTCCGGAATTCCAGCAAACATTGCTGCTTGACGCGCTGGAGCCTGTCCTAAGTTTGCTTGAAGAACATTTCCCATAAAAACTTCGCCTACTTTATCAGCCGAAACACCTGCTTTTTCAAGAGCACCTTTAATTGCTGTTGCTCCTAATTTTGTAGCGGGCACAGTTGACAATGCTCCTCCGAAACTTCCCATTGGAGTTCTAACTGCTGCTACTATATAAACTTCTTTACTCATTGTTTGGTCGTTTTTATTCCACGCGAATTTACGAAATTCTAAAGACTAATACCAGTCGATACCACGTTCATTTTAAAGTACAAACGAACAATTGTTGATATATTAACTGCAAAATGATTAGATCGTTATTTAACTTATACCTATTTTTGCGCCACCAAACTCTACAACATGAATAAATTTTTACTTTTTATCGCTTTGACAATCAGCAGTGTGACAAGCACTCAAGCTCAAGCGGACACTTCATCTCAAAAAGCAGATGCTGTGGTTAATCCATGGAAACTAACTGCATTATACGGTGCAAACGGAACTCAATCTTCGTTTGTGAACTGGAATGCTGGTGGTCGAAATAATATTTCTTTGATGGGATACATTAGCGGATCAGCCAATTATCTTCAGCACCAATGGAAATGGGACAACGATTTAAGTGTGGCTTTAGGAGGCTTGCAGTATATCGGTATAGGGAATGGAGGAGAAGGACTTCAAAAAACAGACGATAGAATTGAAATTTCATCAACAGTTGGTTATAGTTTTGATAAGAGTATTGAAAAGAAACAACTTTATTTGTCTCTAATTACTGGATTTAGAACTCAATTTTTAGATGGATTTGTTTATCCAAACACCTTAGATCGCGTTTCTACGTTTATGGCTCCTGGTTATTTTAATCTTGCCTTAGGATTGGATTATTCACCAAATAAAGACTTTACATTATTTATTTCTCCAGCAGCTATTAAGTGGACAGTTGTCAATGACCAAGTATTGGCTGATGCCGGTTCGTTTGGTGTTGAGCCTGCTGTTTTCGATAATGGTACGTTAATTACCGCGGGGGAAAAAGTAAGAACCGAATTTGGAGCTTATTTTAAAATGAAATACAACAAGGAGATCGTCAAAAATATTCAAATGAAATCGTCATTGTCATTGTTCTCTAATTATATAGAGAATCCTCAAAACATTGATGTTAATGCTGATGTTCTTTTTACATTCAAAGTAAATAAATGGTTCTCAGCTTCGTTGAACTGGACTGCAATTTACGATCATGACATTAATATCCAGTCGACTGATGGTGGATTTGGACCTCGATTGCAATTCAAATCAGTTCTTGGTCTTGGAGTCTCTTATACAATGAAGAATTTTGTTGATCCTCCAAAGGAGAAAAAATAGCTCAATTTTTCCAACACTATTTAACATAGTTCTGTCTTTTGATATGCTTTAGATTGTTATTTTCGTAACTCAATGAAGATATTTTCAGATATATCGCTGTGGTGGTTGATTCCGTGGGTTTTAGGTTCAGTAGTACTTTCTATTTGGTATTACAGAAAACAGAAACAAATCGAAGGAGCTCCCGGCTGGAAAAAAGGAATTTTAATTTCTTTAAGATCAAGTGCTTTAATTCTTTTGGGGATTTTACTCTATGGTATTTTACTCGAAACAACTGAATCGAAAACGGAGAAACCTGTCTTTATTACACTAGTTGATAATTCATCTTCGATGTTGAATTATGGCGATAGTAACACTGTAAAGTCAAGAATCGATTCTTTTCAAAAAGGACTGAAATCCAAATATGGAAAGCGTTTTGACTTTAAGACTTTCGTTGTCGATGGTGATTTAAAAGACGACGATCAATACGATTTCAAAGGCTCCGTTACCAATCTTAATATTGGATTCGATCATATTTACAATCAGTTCTTTAACCGTAATATCGGCGGAATTTGTTTTATAAGTGATGGAAACTACAACAAAGGAAACTCACCGAAATACGTTGCTGAGAAGATAAGTTTGACTCCAATATTCTCAGTAGGAGTAGGGGATACCATTCAAAAACGTGATCAACTTATTCGAAACGTTGCAGCAAATGACATTGCATTCTTTAAGAATCAATTCCCAATTGAAATTGATATTGAAGCGAATAAGATGGGAACTTCATCTTGCGAATTGGAGTTGTACCAAAATGACAAAGTAATTGCTACAGAAAAACTGACGTATACTGGAAAGGACTTTGATTTTCGACACGTTACTTTTTTAGTTGATGCAAATCAGATTGGCTTTGTTAATTACACTGTGAAACTGCGTCATTTAGATGATGAATCTTCGTATGAAAACAACGAACGCAGTGTTTATATTGAAGTAATAGATTCTCGAAGTAAAGTTTTAATTTTATCAAAAGCACCACATCCGGATGTTCCTGCAATTAAAAGTGTCATTGAAACGGATGAGAATCTTGAAGTCGAATCAACGCTAATCTCTAAGTGGGACGGAAGCTTTAAAGATGTTGAGTTGCTTATTTTACATGGAGCAGGAGTCAGTTCCAATGTTGAATTGATCCGTCAAGCAAACGCAATTAACTTACCAATCTTCTACTTTGTAACTACAGCTTCTTCTAAAAGTAATGTCGATAAATTAAATATTGGATTGAGTATCCCAAACGATCGAAGAATGGATCAGGTTCAAGGATATTTATCTGAAGGGTTCCAATTGTTTGAGCTGTCAGAGAAAGCGCAGAAGCTTTTGGAAAAGGCACCTCCGATTCACGTGAAATTTGGCGATGTTAAAATTGACGGTGGAAGCACATTGATTTCACAACGATTGGGTCCTGTTAAGAAGAAAGATCCAATTTTGTTCTTTGGAAAAAACACGAAATCCAAATTTGGGGTCTTTGTTGGTGAAGGCTTGTGGAAATGGAAGTTTTCTGAATTTAGAAGCGCAAAAAACAACAGTGGATTCAATGAGATCATTCAAAAATCGATTCAGTATTTAGTTGTTAAGAAGAATTCAGATCCGCTTCGAATTAATTTACCGAAACGTTTCAATATTAACGATGAAGTTTTGATTAACGCTGAGTTCTACAATTCTGTTTTGGAGCAGATTACAACTCCAGACATTAATTTCAATCTTGAAGATGAAGACGAACGAAAGATTCCTTATGTGTTTGCGAAGAACGCTAAGGATTACCGTCTTTCATTGGGCAAACTGAAGACAGGGAAGTACAAATGGAGTGCTGATACGAAGTTCGATGGAAAGAAGTACACCAAAGAAGGCGTGTTCATTGTCGAGGATGTTTCTCTTGAGGCACTGTCAACATCGGCGGATCACAATTTATTGAAAACAATCGCTTCAAATTCAAACGGTAAATTCTACGGAATTGGATCGATGGATCAGTTGCTACAAGATATTGGTACTCGAAAGGACATCGTTAACATCTCTTACGATGAAACGGATTACAGCGATTTAATTGACTGGAAATGGCTTTGTTTCCTCGTTATCGTGTTTCTGGCTGCGGAGTGGTTTGTTCGCAGGTATTCTGGCACCTATTAATTATTTTAAGCTTTTATTGAATGTCTGATACTTTAGATGAACTGGAATCTGATAAAATTGAGAAATCAAATTACATTATTTTCATTTTAATTGGATTCTCGTTGTATTATGGAATATCATATGCAAAGCCAATAATAGCAACACTCGATAATTATTTATATGGACGTGAGATTCCAGTTCATTTTCATTATTGGTTGATGCATCTTTTTTCAATGAGCATCACACTGCTGATTGTCAATATTGCTGGAAATTGGTTTATTAAGAATGTGGATAAATTGAGCTCTATTCAATTATTGACTCCGTTCGTTATCTTTTTTGTTGTTTCGTTTATTCTTAATTGGACTGTTTCTGAGTATTACGAAGAGCTATATGGCTTTCACGAGGAAAATTACTATGATTTCTGGAGAGAAATTGATGAATACTACAATGACAATTGGATGACTAGAATTGTAACATTTGCAACAATGTTGTTTGTTTTTCTTCTCTTCTTGTACAAG
>JAWUWJ010000172.1:0-20284 GCA_034111925.1 Crocinitomicaceae bacterium | reverse complement strand
TAATCCGTGCGTAAATAGTTTTGAGTTTAGCTTAAGTTCCAATTTATCTGCGATTGACCAAATCGAGATCATTTCTGATAATGGGCAAATAGTATATAGTCAACCATACGCTGAAGGAAAAGAGATAAATGTCACTGAATTGTTAAGTGGTGTTTATCTAGTTAGAATCCAGTTAAAAGAGGGATCAATTATTAAAAAGCTATATAAAAAGTAGGTTTATAAAATCGTATCATGCTTCATGCCGAAAAGTGTTGTATTCAAGAGTCGGCACACAAGCATAAACGAGAGCCGCTGCTTACCTACAAGCTAAAAAAAAACGAGCCGCACATTCAAGCTCCAAAACTTTAAAATTGAATAATACTTGTATATTTGACAAAACTGTCTAATTAATCTTGTCAAGATGAAAACATTTGGAGATTTTATTAAAATCAAAAGAGAAGAACTCGGAATTCCACAACGGAAAATTGCAGCTCAATTAGATATTGACACTTCCACTTTGAGTAAAATAGAACGCAATGAAAGACGTGCAACTTCTTCTATGTTGAATATTATTTCTGCGGAATTAAATATTGAGTTAGAAACTGTAGAATTTGAATTTTTAAAAGACTCCATTCATTCAGAATTCGATGATTTAAAGTTCTTGAAAAAGAATTTAACTAAAATTATTTCTGAGCTATGAGCACTAAATTCTTTACAAATAAAGCAGACAATAGCCTTCTAAAAAAGTTTGAGGGAGTTTTTCAAAACTTGCCTAACATTCATAACTTTGATGCATTAGTTGGATATTTTCGAGCTACTGGCTACTTTAAGTTAAGACCTTTTCTAAATGAAATTCCAGAAATTAGAATTTTAGTAGGAATTAATGTAGATACATTAATTAAAAAATATCATTCTCTTGGTCAACAATACCTTAAAGACCCACAAGAAACGAAAGACCAGTTCATTGAGTCTTTGAAGAAAGACATTGAAAAAGCGGATTACAATAAAGAGATTGAAGATGGAATAATGCAATTCATTTCTGATATCACTAACGGTAAAATTCAAATTAAAGCACATCCTGAAAAAAACCTTCATGCTAAAATTTATATTTTTAAACCAAAAGAATTTAATCAATATTCAACTGGAAGTGTAATAACAGGCTCTTCAAATTTAACAGAACCGGGATTAGGTTCTAGGGATAATTCTAATTACGAATTTAATGTAGAACTACGAGATTATGACGACATACGATTCGCTACTGAAGAGTTCGAATCACTTTGGGCAGAATCAGTTGACATATTACCTGCGGATATTACTAATTTAGAAAAAGAGACATACTTAAATGACGAGTTCACTCCATTTGAACTTTATATAAAATTGTTAATTGAATATTTTGGTCAAAGAATAGAATACGACCCAACCAATATTGATTTACTTCTACCGGAAAAATATAAAAAATTAACCTATCAATCAGAAGCTGCTATAGAGGGATTCGAAAAACTAATGCGTTATAATGGTTTTTTCTTAGCAGATGTAGTGGGATTAGGTAAAACAATTGTTGCTTCAATTATCGCCAAAAAATTTGTTTATGAAAACGGCTATCACTCAAAAATATTAATCGTTTACCCTCCTGCATTGGAAGATAACTGGAAAACAACTATAAAGGATTTTCATATTGAAAATAATACCTCTTTTGTAACTACTGGTAGTTTACACAAAGTACTTGAAGATAAATATTTGGATTACCCTCATCCAAATGAGTATGACTTAATAATTATTGATGAAGCTCATAAATTTAGAAATGATATTTCTAATATGTACGAGAAGTTACAAACGATAACAAAAACTGACAGAAAAATACCAGGTTCTAATGGAGACACTCGTAAAAAAGTAATGCTATTATCTGCTACCCCCTTAAACAATCATCCTGCGGATATTGAAAACCAAATTTATCTATTCCAAGATAAAAGAAATGCAAATCTACCGAGTGTTAAAGATTTACAAGCTTTTTTCACACCATTAAAAGATGAATATGATGAACTGAAAAAAGATAAAGTTTTAGACCTTTTAAAGGTAAAATCAATTTTTGATAAAATTAGAGACAAAGTAATTGAACCTTTAGTAATAAGAAGAACTCGAACTGATATTGAAGCAAACGAAGACTTTAAAAAGGACATAGCTGAACAAGGCATAGTTTTTCCTAAAATCAACCCTCCAAATGAGGTGAGATATGAATTTGATGATAAATTAAGCTCTTTATTTGATACAACAATATCAATGATTACATCAATGGATGAAAACAGAAACCCAACTGATGGTTTTGGTTTTTATAGATATAGAGCCATTGAATTTTTAATAGATGAGGAAGATAGAAAAAGGTATGGTGATGTAATGTCTATTTCAAATAGACTTGCTGCCATAATGAAAACTCTTTTAGTAAAACGATTGGAAAGCAGTTTTTACGCCTTTAAAAAATCAATAACACGATTAAACAAAAATACCCAGCATATGATTGATATGTTTGAGGATGACAAAGTATTTGTAGCTCCAGACATTGACGTAAATAAATACTTGAATGAAGATAATGAAGAAGGATTAGAAGAAAAGATACACGAAAAAGGGGGCAATAATCAAATTTATCAATCAGGTGATTTCAAGGAAGATTTTGTTGAACTTTTAAAATCTGACAAGGAAAAAATTCAAAGCCTTGTTGATGAGTGGTCAAAAATTGATTACGACCCAAAGCTTGATAAATTCTTAATTGATTTAAAAACTCAGTTTTTAAACAAAAAAAAGAATCCCACTAGCAAACTTGTCATTTTCTCTGAATCAAAAGAAACTATTGATTATTTAGAAGATAAATTAACAGAAGCAGGTGTAAAAAAAATACTTGCCATTAGTGCAGCTAATAGAAAGGAAAAACAAAAAGTAATACAATTAAATTTTGATGCGAATCAAGATAAAGAAGATTGGAAAAACGACTTCAATATTGTTTTAACAACTGAAGTATTAGCGGAAGGTATTAATTTACATAGGTCTAATGTCATTGTAAATTATGATGTGCCTTGGAACTCGACAAGATTAATGCAAAGGATAGGTCGTGTAAACCGTTTAGGTACAGAAGCTACAGAAATTCACGTATTTAACTTCTACCCTTCTGATAAATCTGATAATCAAATAAAATTAACAAATACTGCGATTAAAAAGCTACAAGCTTTTCATAGTGCATTTGGTGAAGACAGTCAAATCTATTCACAATTAGAAGAAGTTGGTGAAGCAGGATTATATGGTTCTAAACTAAAAGAAGAAATAAACGAAACACTTGTTTTTTTACAGGAATTGAGAACTTTTAAAAGAACAGACATCAATTCGTTTAATAAAATAAAGAACATACCTAAAAAATCTAGAATTGCAAGAGAAGCTAAAAATGTAGATTCCTTTATTAATGTAGATGAAGCTTCTATTACATACATCAAAAGTGCTGGTCATCCTGGTGTTTTTTACAAAACAGATGCTAATAATATAGTACACGAATTAACTTTTGTAAATGCGGCTAAAATTTTTAAAGCCGAATTAATGGAGAAATCTAGCAAACTACCAGAGAATCATCACGATCAAGTAAATAAAGCTTTAGTTCATTTTACGACCATTGCTAAAACTATTGAAACTAAAAATGTAACCAAAGCACAACTCTCATCTACTGAAAAAAAGGTGATTAGTAATTTGGAATTTTTTATAGGTGTTGCAGAAGACGAATTTATTAAAAAACAAATGCAAAGAGCTTTAGACGAAATCTATAAAGGTTCACATAGACAATTACCAAATTTATTGAGTAAGTTCTTTAAAAACAATACAGAAAACGATCCTCAAAAAGTGGTACATAGTGTTTTTAATGACATTCTTAAAAAAATGAATTTTAGTGATGCTGACCGCATTAAACGACAACGAACATCTCTGTTTAGCAATCCTCAAATTGTAATATCTGAATCTTTTATTGAAGCATAATTATGGAAAATACATTTCAGCAAATATTTAAAAGAGAATACAGCAGAGCTTCATTTACAGACAATGTAATCTTACCTATATTTCAAAACTCTGTAAAAGAAATAAAACTTTTTGACAACCAAGCTTTACAAACCGTAGAGCTCACAGAAACAGATATTAAATCTGCTAAAGGCATTTTTAAATACGGAGAAATTGTCACCAACGACAGTAGACGAATAGATTTATATGAAGTAACCTTACAAGACACCACTCAAGTTAAATTAGCACGTGTTGGTATTGGTGCATTGGTGAAAAAATTAATCATTGGTAACAATGCTGCATTTGTCAACTTTAAGTATGACCAAATTGAAAACAGGCATTGGCGATTTTCTTTTATTGCGTACGACAGTTTTTTTGATGAAGGTCAAGTAATCACTAAAGAAACCAATCCTAAACGTTACACCTATGTTTTTGGAGATGAAGATGAAACGTACAGAACCGCTATTGATAGATTTTTAGGGCTTTACAACGCATCTAACATAAAAGTAAAAGACATACAAGATGCTTTTGCTGTAGAAGCAATGTCTGAAGATTTTTTTAAGGAATATAGAGAAACACATTACCAAAACTTTATTCGTTTTCTTACCGGAGAAGAAATCCAAAAGAAAGGAAGCAAATACCAATTGATAGAAGTACAAAATCCTTCTCCGTTTTTAGCTTCTGTATTTAATGGCGACAAAAAAGAGGCGCGTGATTTTTGTAAAAAATTACTAGGTCAAATTGTATTCTTATACTTTTTACAGAAAAAAGGATGGTTGGGAGCATCTGACCTTGAATACCAAGATGGAGACAAAAACTTCATTCAAAACTTTTACAAACAAGCAGGGGAGAACAATACTTTTTATCCTGTTTGGTTATCTAAATTGTTTTATGACACTCTAAATGAAAAACGGGATAATGACGACTTTGAAATGCCAAATGGTGACAAAGTTAAAATACCGTATTTGAATGGTGGTTTGTTTGAAAAAGAAAATTCGAAATTTGACTTTTTAGTATTTCCTTCCGATTTATTCTCGCATTTATTTGAGTTCTTTAACCGTTTTAACTTCACCATTTACGAAAACAGTCCAGAGGAACACACCATTGCGGTTGACCCAGAAATGTTAGGACATATTTTTGAAAATTTACTGGAAGACAACAAAGACAAAGGAGCATTTTATACGCCAAAAGAAATTGTGCAGTATATGACCCAAGAATCTTTAATAGAGTATTTGTCTACTCATATTGGGCAAAACGACAAACAAGGTATTTCAACCTTTGTAAAACAGAAAAACAAAGAATTCCTTTCTGATAAAGTTTTAAAACAAATTGACCGTTTACTAGATGATGTAAAAGTATGCGACCCTGCAATTGGTTCTGGAGCATTCCCTATGGGCTTATTGCAAGAAATTTTCATGTTAAAAGAACGTATTGCGTTTGATTTAGGTTTTAGTGTTTGGAGTCCTGCAACGGTTAAAGAAAATATCATTCAAAACTCAATTTATGGAGTAGATATAGAAAAAGGAGCTGTTGACATTGCACAACTCCGTTTTTGGTTGTCTTTGGTGGTAGATGATGATAAGCCTAAACCTTTGCCAAACCTTGCTTACAAAATTGTAGTAGGAAACTCATTGGTAAGTAAATTTGGTGATGAAATTATTGAAATAGATTGGGAAATAGAGGCAAACACTCAGTTTGATATGTTTGGTTCTGACCTTGAAAACCAAAAAGGCTGGCTATTAAACGAAATCTCCAAAAAACAAAAACAATATTTCTCCGCTAGTAATAAGAACAAAAAGAACGTAAAAAAAGAGATACGAAAATTAAAACTTGAAATTCTATCCACTCAGTTAGAATTGATGATAGAAACTAAAGGAGTATTATTAGATATTTCTAAGAAAAAATCTAAAAAACAAACAGAAGGTTGGTTAGAAACAGAAGGTTGGATACGTGCGATAAAAGAAATAAATACTTTAAAGCAAAACAATAAGCCATTTGAACATTTTGACTGGAAATTAGATTTCCCTGAAATACTAAACCCTTTGATAAATAAAAATGCTGGATTTGATATTGTGATTGGTAATCCACCTTATATTAAGGAAGCAACTAAAAAAGACGCTTTTGATGGCTTCAGAAACTCCGATTATTACCAAGGAAAAATGGATTTATGGTACGGGTTCGCTTGTATTGGGATTGATTTGCTTAAAAATAACGGGATTGAATGTTTCATTGCTCAAAACAACTGGATAACAAGTGCAGGTGCGTCTATTCTTAGGAACAAAGTATTGGAAGAGACTCAAATAAAGTTGTTTACAGATTTTTGGAATTATAAAGTCTTTAAATCAGCAGGCATTCAAACAATGATTCATCTTTTACAGAAAACTACTTTCAAAACGAAATATGATTTAAAATACTCAGTTTTAAAAGATGATTCTATTAATGAAATTGAATTAAATAATTTTTTAAACCTAGAAAACAACAAAATACTAGAGGATAAGTATGTATTAGAATTTGATAATTCTCAATATAAAAATTCTTTGATAATCTTCAATAGTCCAATAATTGAAAACATCTTAATATCAATTAATAGTGCCAAAGGTGTAAAATATTTACAAACTACTGATGTCACTTCTGGTATTGATGTACTACAAGATTTTGTAAACAAGAAACATCAAGAAAAGATAGAGGGGGTGAATGTTGGAGATGGAATTTTCTGTCTGTCTAATAAAGAGTATGATTCATTTATACTTAATGAAAAAGAGGTGAGAATTATCAAACCTTTTTATACAACAAAGGAATTAACAAAGTATTATAGTCAAAAAAACAATAAATACTGGATTATCTATACAAATTCAGAGTTCAAAAATGAGGATACAATTTTATCATATCCAAATATTAAGAAACATCTTGATAAATTTATCAATGTACTTACTTCAGTAAACAAGCCTTATGGGTTACACCGTTCGAGAAATGAAAAAAATTTTAAAGGAGAAAAAATATTCTCATTGCGTAAATCACCTAAGTCGCCTAAATTCACTTATTGCAATTTTGATGCTTTTGTGAACAGAACCTTTATGGTTATTCAAACAACTAAGTTTAATCATAAGTATTTGACAGCATTGTTAAACTCATCTCTTATTAAATTTTGGCTGCGATATAAAGGTAAAATGCAAGGAGACAATTTTCAAATAGATAAAGAGCCTTTACTATGCATTCCTATTATTGAGCCACAAGATGTTACATCATTTGTAAGCTTGGTAGATTACATATTGTTTTTAAAAAGCAACAAAGACATTCTTTCACATACTGATAATGATAGTATTTCCTATCATATAGAGAGCATATTAGATATGATGGTGTATGAACTTTACTTTAAAAACCATATGAAGGAAGAAGGTCTAAATGTATTAGAATTCATTAAGCCACAACCTTTTATTGAAGCTACAAGTGTTCAAGAAAAATCTGAGATAATTAAAAACTTTTATGAATGGTTTCAAGAACCCGAAAATGGAGTTAGACAACGAATGCTGCTTATAGAAACTCGTAGTCCAGATATTTTAGCTTTAATTAATCGTTCTACTATATGAGCAGAATAGAAGATATACATATTCATAATTTTAAGTTTTTTAATGAAGCAGAGCCAATAAAATTACACGGGAAACACCTATTGCTTTATGGTGAAAATGGAAGTGGTAAAAGTTCTATTTATTGGTCATTATACACACTTTTTGAAGCTGCTTTAAAAAAAGATAAAATAGATATTGAAAAGTATTTTAAACATCATACAGAACACGAACAATCATTAATCAATATTCATACTGAGCCAATAGTTAGTACTGAAAACTTATTTTATGATTCATTTGTAAAAGTTACCACGATACATACTCCGCCTGAAGATTATGAAGTTTCTTTATATAATACTGCCATAAAGAACAGCAGTGTAGCCAAAGAAATTAATCAAGCCTCAGATTTTATTAGTTATAAAGTTTTGTACAAATTTCAAGATTTTTGGAATGGCTCAAATATGGATTTGGCTGATATTTTTATTGGATATATCCTACCCTATTTAAATTTCCCTAAAAAAGACCTTATTAGAAGTGGTGCAAGTGTAGAATATTCTAATGCAAGTGAAATGTATGATGAAATTCAAAAGGGTCCTGGTACAGTTTTAAAAGATAATGGAAAAACAAGACAAGTTTACAAATACAGTTACGAAAACAAGAAATTCAACACTTTTGTAAACCACTTTAACCATCACATTAAAGATGTAATTGATTTTGTAAATATCAATGCACCAAAAATATTGAAAAAACTAGGGTATGATATTGTCTTTGAATTAAGATACACGAAACTCACAACGCGTAAAGCAGATGTTCATTACAATTATAGTAAATTTAAAATTGAGTTTGTAATAACAGAATATTTAGGAGAGCCAATTACGATTACTCGCCCACAATCATTTTTAAATGAAGCGAAAATTACAGCAATTGCTTTGTCAATTAGATTAGCAATTTTAAGAAAAAGAATAAACCGTGAAGCTGGTAACATATTAAAATTCATAGTCTTTGATGATGTAATGATTAGTTTGGATATGAATAACAGAGATAAGTTAATGGACTATCTTTTAAACCCTGAAAACAAGTTTACAGATGATTATCAACTACTTTTTTTAACTCACGATAAATCATTTTATGATTTTGTAGCTCATAAAATAAAAAAATGGGACAGATTAAGTAATTGGGAGTTTAAGGAAATGTACACAGGTATTGACAATGATACAAAAAGAGAGTTTCCGATAATCATTAATAGTGATTTAGAGTTTATAGATAAAGCTAAAAAGTATTATGATGCTAGAGATTTCACAGCGGCAGCAATTTACATTAGAAAAGAATTGGAGAAAACTGTAAATGAGCGATTACCAGATGAATTAGTCTATAAATCTGATGGTTCTTTTTTATCACTTCAAACTTTATGGGGAAACTTATGTCAAAGATATTCTGCTTTAAAAAAGCCACTATCAGCGGAAATACAAGATTTGTTTAATCAAACAAAGTTAATGGTTCTAAATCCACAAGCTCATTTTCAAAGGCTATCGCAACCGCTTTATAAAATAGAATTAGACAATGCTTTTAAACTGATTAACGATTTAATAACTAATTACCCTATTCCAAATCAAACAATACTTTTAGTAAAAGGAACAGTCCTTGAGTTCAAGCATCCTATTGTAAATTATACTTTTACACTTGAACTTATTTCTGACTTTTATATTGATGGCTTTGAAGGGGAAACAGAAGTTGTTTATCCCAAAGGAAAGGTTTTGAACTTTAAGTATAACGACACTGATTTTTATATAGCTGCTAGTAGTAAACAATTAAATGAAGCTGAAATAACGGAATGTAAAGCTCAAAAGACAAAATTAAATAGGGTTTTAGTAAACCTTAAACTAGATACTATACTAAATATAACAGATGATATGTTTATGGATAATACAAGTATAAAAGAGAGTATTTGGAATTTAAAAGAAGTATTAGATAAAGCTGAAATTGGAATTGAATAGTTAACGGAATCGCCAACGCAAGTTCAAGCACATTTAAAGTTTGCTCGTGCCTCACAAATTTAAAAGAGCTTTCACGCCAACTCTAGCAAGTTTGCGGAAAGAAAAGCCAGTGGGTAACATATAAGTATTAATGAATGGTCAAGTCATGCTTGATTTCATTGTGCTTACTGTTGAAAGTTCCTTCGGGAGCAAGAAATTTTAACCCTATGGAGATTGAATAAAAAGAGCTCTAGTAAATGATGTTTTTTCGATTCACAAAAACGTAATTCTCATCTTTCAAAGGCGTGTACAACACACCATTTATCTTCTTGTTTATTTGCCCACTGACTAATCTCCATTACTTGCATTGATATTTTCCAAGTCTAACTCCAGCTCTTGATAAATTGAATAATGTTGCCTTATTCGATTTTCGATCTTTTCACGAGTACCAATTTTTACAATTGGCTCTTTCTAAAATCGGATTCTTTAGAAGTACTTCATATCGAAAACTTAGAATAATAGGGTTAAAATGATAGCCTTTGAATAGGTTTCAAAATTTAACTGCACATCTAAAATTACCCCTCCCCCTTTAGGGGGCAGATTATCTGCACACAAAAACCCCCTCAAAACGTGCAGTTATTGTTTGAACATTATGTATGCATAAGGCGTTACATAAATAGAGCAAAGGTTTGTAATCCACAAAAAAATCAAATATGTCGGATACAAAAAACACAGGTAAGCAGATTGCCATTCAAGTAGGCATCCAAATTGTCGGAAGTCTAATTGCGGGAATAATTCTTTATCAATTCTTTAAACCAAAAGAAGATGATCCAGTATTGACCATGGCAAAAACTGCTGCGCCAAAAACAACGGTTGTCGTTACGACACCCGAAGAAGATCAGGTATAAAACCAAAACTTAAATGTTATGGGAAGAGAAAACAAAAACGTGCCGTTTGAGCGCGTATTAGACGAAGTTGAAAGAAAGTATCACAACTTCGATGGACAAGGGTATGAAGAGTATGAGGACGAGGAAGAGTTGGAGTACGACATGATGGAAGGCGATGAATACGAATTAGAGTATGATTATGCCGAAGGATCGGCAAAAGCAATGGCGAAGCCGCAAAAATTGTTTCAAGCTGACCCTTATCAAGTTGTCATAGAGAACACAACAGCGAAGCCGTTAATTGCCGTCCTTTTTGGGAATGACAAGTATTTACTTCAAGCACGTTTTGGGAATCCAAATGGAATTTTAATTTCAGTAGGTCAACCAGGTGTTGAGTATGTCGAGTTACTTCAAGAGTCTTCGACTAAACCATTTTTGACACAATTCATGCGGATTGAGTCGGACAATGATTTGCAAATTTCAAAATTCTTAACGATTAACAAGAAAGGCGCGAATGGTATATGGCTTAGAAGAAACGTCAATTTACAACAATTCAAATCTGCTTATCAGCAAGATAAAAGAATGTTGGACGTGCCTATTGAGGAAGAGGTAAACGGCTCTACTTATTGGGAAATGGAAATGGAGCCTAATTCGAGGACTTTCATTACAATTTTCCCAATGTACAAAGTCGATACATCAGGTGCGCTTGGAGGCGATCAACCGATTAAAACTTTTGCGCCTGCACAAGTTAATACACACGGTATGGCAATTCCGCGCTCTTTGCGTCCTGCGGCTCGTCCTGCGGTTCGACCATCGGTACGCCCGTCGGTTCGTCCAAAAGCACGACCTCGCTTAACGCGAAGATAAAATCATTGGTTGCGCTTTTGGGCGCAACCAATTTTTAAAAATTCGAGGTTACGCCCAAGGCAAATTTAAAATTACAAAGATGAATATTGGCGAAATCAAAGGGTGGGATTTCTCGCGATACTATTCCGCAGATGGAAGCGAAGTATCAACAGGGGAAGCCATCAGATCAGACAAGAAAAAGCTTGAAGCAAGGCTTTTAGTAATACCAAAATCACTTGCATCAATTGCACTTTCAATTAAGAACAAACAGCACGAATATGATTGGTTGAGTGGGCTTAGTAAGAGTCACCAAAGAAGTTATGAAAGAAAGCATGGTAAGCATCCACACGCGGTTGCAAGTGCTCATTTAAAATCCATCAATAGCTTAAAGGCAACGACGGCATCATTGAAGCAAGAGCAAGCAAGAATTCCTGTAATCATCAAGGAATTGCAAGCACAACTAGAAACCTTAGTAAAGGGCGAAAGTGCAGGACTTTCAAAAGGACTTGACAAAGAATCTGCAAAGGCATTGGGTGAAATTGAACTTGAAAAGGAGAAAGCACGATTAGAGCATGAATCCAAATTACAAGACATCGAAACTCAAAAAGCCGAAACAATAGCGCAAGAAGAAGCGCAACAAAGAGAAGAAGAAAAAGTAGATGAAAAGGGCAACAACACAAAGCTGATTGTCGGCATTAGTATAACAGTAGTTCTAATAATTATTGGAATTATAATGTACCGAAAGCGAATGGTAAAAGGCATTGTACAACCGTTAAAAGCATGAGATTAGGAGAAATCATATTGAAAAACGAGCGAGATAAGCAGAGCAAGAAAAATGCTTTGCTTGTACGCCACAAGTTACGTGACCTTGTTTATACATATCCGAAAGAAATAACGAGAGTGTTGAACGCGACAGGGTTTAAAATTCAAAAAGATCTACCCGCGTCAGTAATCCATGCGGTTGTGGAAAAGTACGTATCAAAGAACTCTGAATTAAGAGAGGCAATTGGTAGAATGTTACTTGAATTAGACGACTATGTTTCTGCGAATGGTCAAACAATGGGGATCATTGGAGGTGCATTAGCGGCAGTCGGTTCTGTTTTGTCTGGCATTGGAAGAAGTCAAGCAACCACAACACCAGAACAGCAAGCATTGATCCTACAACAACAGCAACAACAGCAGCAGCTTGAAATGGATCAAGCACGCAGAAGAAGAACAACATGGGTAGTAATCGGGATTTCAGCAGTAGTTATCATCGGGCTAATTGTGGCTTATAAAATGTCACGAAAAACCTTAGCAGTAGCGCCAACGAATCCAAAATTAGCAACGGCATGAGTTTCATGACAGAAAAAAAAGCAAGAGAGGTTTTCGAGGCATATAAAAAAGCCGAATTGACAGGAACAAATGAGCAAGCCTCTGCACTTGAACAGCAATTGAAAGATGCAGGGTGGAAAATTACGGTCGGCCCATCGGGTTTAACAATCATTAAAATAAAAAAAGGTGATGGTACTGATGGTGATCTCAGTGAATATCTGCCACGAGAAACCAATAATAGAGGCTTTCAAGGAGGTACAGACAATCAAGGGGCAACAACAAAATCAATACTCATTTTCGCGGGTATTGGGCTTGGGGTAATTGGGTTAATAATTCTGATTGCCTACTTCGCAAAAAAGAACAAACAAAATGTTGGACTTCAACAAGGATGATATCAAGGCATATAGCAATGGTTTTGGAATAGGTGTTTTCGTGGGGATAGTACTTTGTATTTTCTTCTTTAAAACACTTTTCCTACTGCCTGTTGTCTTGGGATTACTCTTTGGAGCGATAGCATTTGAATATAAAAATTCACAAAATGGGACAAGAAAGCACTAGAGAATATCGAACTAAAGAACGTGTGATAAATGAAGGTTCAACGGTTTCAGAAGACCCACGAATTGATTCACCCGAAATCAAGGTAATATATCCCGCTGAAGAAGTGATTAAGACAGCAGTGATCGAAGAACCAATTATTGAAGTTGAAAGCATTCCAAGGATGATTCCAAGGACTATTCCAACGGAACCACCAAAGAAAGTAGAAGCAAAAGAGGAACACACTTGCACAATAACCCCACAAAAAGCGGTTGAACAAAATTGGATAGTGTTTGGAATTGCCTCAATAGCTCTAATTGGAATTGGTGTAGCAATAGGTAAATCAATCAGTAAATCCGTAATACAATGAAATTCGCATTATTTCCAAAAGGCAAGCCATTTAACATGGTTCTTGATGTAGTTGTTGCGCGTCCAATAAAATTAGGGATTACAATTTTTGATCCTATCACAAAACGGATTTATTCAGAACGCAAAGTACAATTATCAAGAAGCAGAAAAATACTTTTCAAGCTTCCAATTGTTCCTGACGAATTGAGAACTAAGGTAGTTGATCTTAGTTTAAATCTAGGAGCAAAAACATTCAAGGTAAACGAGATCAAAATTAAAGCGGATACTAAATGCCCTGTTGAATTAACCCAAGGTGATAAAAAATTCATCCGATTTGCAAAATGGTTTAGTATCAATGCAACTGGACTTGAAGCAGGAAAACAGGGCACACTTTATCAAAGTGAAGGGTTCACACTTTTCTATTTAGATAAGTTAGTTGAAAATGGTGTTGAACTAACGACACCGGCAAGAATTCAACGTGAATCTGGAGTAATTGAAATTTCAAAAAAATCTACTCAAGATTATTCAGTTCCAATGCTTGTTGTGATGCTTTTGCATGAATACTCACACAAGTGGAAAAACAAAGAATATGGTCGTAAAGTTTCCAATGAGCTTACAGCCGATTTAATAGCGATTCATATTGCATTAAATCTTGGTTTCGATCCGCGTGATGTGGTGAGTTGTTTCAAAGCAGTTTTTGCCAAAAAAGACACTTTACAAAACCAAAAGAGATTAAGCGCTATAAAGGATTTCATTAAAATATTCATAGGCTCAGAACGAAAAAGATGTAAAAGATGAAATCTGATCCAAGTAAAAGAATACCGACAACAGACGATACGGCAGAAATGTGGATTTCGTGGCATAAGTCACTTAAAAAGTGGTTTAGCAAAAATGAGGCAAACGAACATTGGCTGCGCTTTTGGAATCAGCGGGGCGGGGCTGGCTCTGATGCTGACATTATCAGTTTACGCGAGTATATGCAAACGCAAGGTGTAGATCTTACCACAACATATATGGGAGATTTAGCTGACATAGGTAAGGGTATTACAGATTTTGTTGGTGATTCGATTACTTGGAGCAGGGGTTTAATCATTGGCGGTGTGGTTGTCGGAATAGGCTTGATTGCCTTTTATGTGATATACAGCACTACAAAAGGAAAAACAGCATCAGACATGGCTTTAGAAATGCCAATAGTAGGAAAGGGCAAAGGACTCGGGCAAATGGGCGTACGAAGAAAGGCAATGAGAGGTGGATCAAAGGCATTAAAAGGTAGTTCAGGAGCAGTCGCAAGCTCTGTTGCTCCAATGCCACCAATTGACATAAACTCTATTGATTTTACTTCGGGGAATGCTACAAATTTATTGACATGAAAAAGGGAGCGAAAATAGCACTAATAGTAGCGGGTAGCGTTGGAACTCTTGGACTTGTATCGGCTTTAGTTTACCCTTTAATAATGCGCAACGGGATTCGTACAAGATTAGATGAAGCATTTGCCGACCCATCGGCAGAAAGTGCAGTTGGTGGCTTGGATAAATTTCTAGTAAATGAAGCATTTGACACGCGAAAATTTGCAACATCCGACGATGTCACAATTTCAAGATTGGAGGCAAGAGAAAGAGCAGAACAAATATGGGGAAATTACAATTCTTGGTTTGGTAGTAATGAAACAGCAATCATAAGTGCCTTTCAAGGTTTGGGACACCTGCATGATGTTTCGAAAATTTCAAACGAGTTCTACCAAAGCTACGAAGAAGAATTATTACAAGTTCTAAAAACGGCACTATCCAGTAAGGGGAAGTATAACATTTTAATAGGTAAGCTTTCAAAGCTACCGAATGATTGATATGGAACGAAGAACGAAAATAATATTATTTATAGCGGGTGGTGTTTTGATTGTTGGATCAATAGGTATTGGAATTTATATTCGATTCAAGAATCAAGGAAAAGAGGACGAAAAAAACACTTTTGATGAACCTGATACTGGTGTGTCAAGATCAAATACATCGGTTGAAGGGCAAGGTGAATTGATCCCTGAAAAAGAGATAAGCGATGGATTGACTAGACCAACATTTAATACTGAAAACGAGTTAACAAATTCATTTTCCTCTATAAAAGGTCACTATCTCTATCCAAAACGAAAAGAACAAGGTGGTTGGGGATATGCCAATGTTAGATCCTCAGCACTTGTAAACAATAACACAAGTTGGTGGACTGATGGAATTTCTAACCTAATCACAACCATTTATAAAGGTAGAACGATTGGCACTGTAATAAGTGCAACTACGGCCGTCTATAACGGCTATTCATACAGATGGTTGAAAGTAAAATTGTCTAGGCCAACGGGTGGAGTGTTTAGCGCATATACTGTAGGATATGTAAGGGCAGATACGGTAACATTTAAAACTTTTTAAGATGGAAGCACAAACTAAAAAAATACTGAAAGGGGTTGGCATAACGGTTGGCATTCTGTTAATCGTTGGAATTGGTGTAATGATTTACATCAAAAGCACCAAAAAAGGCGATGGGGATGAAGACGAAAATCCTTATACAAAGCCACGACAGCCAAACGGAAATACGGGTTCAACTTCGGGTTCAATTAATGCAGTTTCTTATACCATTAATCAGATAAAAGGTATGCAAAACTGGCTAATGATCAGAGCAATTAACGCAAACAATCAAGTTATCATTCAAGCAATCGAAAACACAGGAGGTATTGACGGTGTGATTGGTAGCGGATTTAGAAAAGCCGAAGCCGAAGCAATTCGCATAGGGCTAATTCGAGATCGTGCCCAACTCTTTGAAAGATCAAAATAGTAACACATAAAACAACATAAAATGGCAGTATTTAAAGAAGCACAGCAACTAGTAGGATTAGCCGAAGGAGGTTATCAAAAAGACCCGCGAGACAAAGGGAATTACTACCAAGGCAAATTAATTGGTACAAATTGGGGAATATCAGCTCCAGTACTTGCAAAGTATTTGGAACGAACACCGAGTGTTGCGGACATGAAAAGTTTGAAGAGAGCAACTGCCGAAGAAATTCTAAGAATCAACTATTGGTTGAAAAACAATTTAGACAAAATCAATAATCAATCCGTGGCAAATTTGCTTTACGATGGTGTTGTAAATCAAGGATCAAACGGAACTCGATTTTTAGTAGAAAAGGCACTTCGATACTTGAAAAAGCCTATGAGTTATTACAAAGTCTTCACTGAAAGGGGAATTGAATTTTTAAATAAACTCAACCAAGAAAAATTGTTTGACAAAATCAAAGATGTAAGGCTTGATAAGTATAAAAAATCAAAAGATCATTTTGCCTTTCGTAGTTGGGTAAACCGTTTGAAAAAGATTGTTTATTCAAGTGATAGTTCCAAGGCATACAGTAAAGGAGAAATTGAGAATATGCAAGCAACATTGCTCGAAATGGCATCTGAAAATTGCAATCATACTATTATTGATTTCATAATGTCAACAGGAGGCGTTGACGGTTTCATAGGTAAGGGGTTTAGATCAGCGTTAAACGAAGCAATTGACAATAGTTACGTGCTTGATCTTAAAGACCTTTTCAATAAGGCAAACTAAAGATTTAAGTTATGGCAAGTTTTAGCAAATCACAGAAAGTAGTTGGAGTAAATGAGGGCGGTTATCAAAATGACCCGCGTGACTCTGGCAATTATTATCAAGGGAAATTAATTGGAACGAATTGGGGTATTTCTGCCCCAGTTCTTGCAACTTATCTAGGACGAACGATAACTAAATCTGATATGGTAAACCTTTCGCTTTCAACAGCGGAAAAGATATTTAAGATCAATTACTGGTTACGTAACAATTTTGATAAACTAAAAAATCAATCGTTAGCAACCTTGATTTATGACGGTGCAGTAAACCATGGAACCAATGGCATGAGAATGTTAATTGAACGCGCATTAAAAGTCGTTAAGCGTCCAATGAGTTATTATCAAGTTTTCACCACTAAAGGAATTAAACACCTTAATGGGATCAGTCAAAAACGATTGTTCGATGCGGTAAAAAAAGCAAGACTTGACAAGTATAGATCTTCTAAGCAAACTCACTATATCAATAGTTGGGTAAGCCGTGTAAATCGGATCAATTACTATTCGGGAAATTCATTTTCTGAAATATGGAAATACACTGCAATGATGGTTATAGGTTTCACATTAATTCTAATATCAATCTTATGAAACGTAAATGGATTCCAATAGCATTGTTGACCAGTTTGGGTATTCTTACGATTGTTGGGGCAAGTGTTGTTTCTGTGGTGAACAAAGTTAGTTATGAAGTTCTTTCTTATCAAGTCCAGTTGCTAGATAATGAAGGTGTGACATTCAGAATTATGCTAGGTATTACTAATCCATCAAACTTCGATGTTGAAGTATGGAGTCAAAAATACGATGTGTTCGTTGCAGGGTACAAAGTTTCCGAAATTGGTTCAAGTGCGCGTTATCAAATACTAAGAGATAACACCTCTACAATTCCGTTAGATGTTTTTCTAAAATGGTCTGACATCAACGACAAATTAGCTCCAATAGGGTCACAAAATGAAGTGACAACAATTAGTGAACTGCCAGTATTAATCAAGGGGAGATTATCAGCCAAATTAGGTGTGCTAAAAATGTCAAGAATTCCAATTAGAATTCCAGGCAAACTTGGTTGGTATTTACCCTAAAAATTAAAGACATGGAAAAGGCTAAGAAATTAATAGATGTGGCATTTAAACAATCATTTCATCTTATCTGTGAAAGGTTCGGATTATCTGTAAACGATATGACTTTACTGGTAAAGTTTGTCGGTGGGAAAATGGTTCTTACCGTATTCAACAAAGACAAGGAATTAAGGCAGATTAACCTTCAAAGTATGATAGGTTCCAAGATGGTAGCTATCCGAATGACTACGAAAATTATTCGAGGCATATTGCGTTCTGTTCAATTTGCATTTTCAACACATGAAGAACTATCAAAAGCAGATGATGTCTATTTGGTTCTATATGATTCACCCAAGGCACAAAAACCTTGTATGGGTGTTTTCATTAAAGATAAACCGCAAAAGACTTTAGCAATATCAGATGTTGTTGGCGCATTAGAAATAGGAGAAGAACAATTTAATTAAGAAATCATGGAAGAAGCAGAAGAAGCAAGAAATTTTGTCGTTGAAACTTGTACTGAAGTTATCAAGACATTATCAGAAGAAAACAACATTGAGCATTTAAAAATTCGCATTGATCTTGAAGACAAGAAAGCGAAACCCGTTTTTGGGTTGTTTGATGGATCAACCTTAGTTAAACGATGTAATTTGCGAGACATTATAATTGCGGGGGGTGGTAAAGGAATGGGTATGATCCTGAATGTTTACGTAAAAAAGATGTTAAAAGATATATTTTTTCAGACAATGAAGCGTTTAGAATTCTCCGACACTAAACTAATGTTTGTACTACTATATCTAAATGGAACTGATGCGGTTACTTTTCCAACAATTTCGATATATAAAGATGGGGTTTGTATTGAAACGATGCCAATTGCGGAAGTAATTACGGAATCGCCTAATCCTATGTAGTTATGTTTGATAAAGTATTTCTTGATAGAATCAAGCATAGTGCTATTGTTATGTCATTTGGCCTTGTTTTGGCGGTTGTACCGTTTTATTTTCAAACCAAGGCAATGACAGAGAACAATAACGAAGATTTAACTGAACAGTCAGAAATTCAAGCTGTACAGGGTGAAAGATTGAAAGCGTTAGAAATACAAGGGGCGGTATACGATGCGGAAATTGAACAAGTCAAAGAAAGCTTGGCTCGTATCGAGAAGAAAATAGATAGGCTAATAGAACGAAATTAATCAGATGAATACGTAATATAACGTGATTACTCAATCTTAACGTTAGTTAGCAATGAGTATTGCGTTCGATTACGTATTTTAATTGATTGACAATGCCTTAACACGTAGGAAGGTTAAGGTATGGAGGGTGACAGGGCGGTATAAGTTGGGTCGAAGAGCAATCTCCGAGAACGTCCTGTCAACTCCTCCAATTCTTAATGTCTTCTGACCACAAAATTACAAATTATTTCCAGTGAAAAAAGGATATATCATATTGATTTCCAGTATTGTTGTGCTTGGTAGTTTAGCAGGGATTATACTCTATCGAAGAAAGACATCTTTCAAAAAGAATGTTGTTAAAGTTGCTAAAGAACAATTGAACAAATGGCAAGGTGTGAAAGAGCTATCTCATAGCATGAGTAAAACTCTTGTTTCATACTGGAAAAGCGTTGGAATGAACTTTAGTACGACGCAAATGCAAAGTAGTTCTGTTCATGGTGCTTACCCTTGGTCAAGTGCTTTTATTTCGTACATCTTTTTTAAGGCGGGTGCAAAAGACAGGTTCCCTTATTCGAGCGCACATTCTGGATATTTTCAAGTAGCAAAAAAAAATAGAGATAATTCAAACGCTCCGTTGAGAGGGTTTAGGATCAATGAGTATGCTCCGAAGGTTGGCGACTTGATCGTTTTTTCAAGACAATCGGGCGCTGGGTACAATACAACAGGGTTCTTTCCGTCACATGGCGAATTAGTAGTTGAGATCGGAAGAGGGTTTGTAAAAACGATTGGCGGCAATGTCTCTGATGCGGTCACTGAATCTCGTTTTACAACAGATCAAAAAGGTTTCATAACCAAACGTGAAAGAAATTTTTTCATGGTGATTCAAAACAATATTAAGTAAGGAAAAATCAAATTAATTAAGGCAATATGAAAAAGAAAAAATTAATATTAATTCTCTCTGGAGGTGGCGCGAAATGTTCATTTCAAGT
>JAWUWJ010000171.1:0-18015 GCA_034111925.1 Crocinitomicaceae bacterium | reverse complement strand
ATTGTTAACCAATTAAAATTTAATTATCATGGCAGGAGGAAAAGAAACCCCTAGACAGAAGATGATCGGGATGATGTACCTTGTACTCACCGCTCTTCTAGCACTTAACGTGTCTAAATCTATCCTTGATGCATTTGTTGCTATTGAGGAAAACACGCAAAAATCTAACATCGTACAAGTAGATAGAGGAAATGGCTTTATTTCTGATGTTAAAGGCGAGTTAAGCTCAACTAAAGATGATGCTGAGAACAAATTGAAGCGAGAAAAACTTCAATATGTACTCGATCAAATGGAGAAGATTGACGGGATTACAGGAAAAATGATTGAAAGTATCGATGCCCTGAAACTTGATATCATGGAAAAGTCTGGTGAAGACGTAAAAACGGTGAAAAATAAGGACCACGAGGCTATTGTCTGGGTTTCTTATGATAAAAAAGATCCTGTACGTCCAGCTAGAATGAACCTTATGGCTGTTCAAGCGAAAGATCAATACGATGTTCCAATGCACGAAATTATCGGTGAGGATATTAAAAACCCTACTGGTGCTGGAATAAAACTTTGGAAGGACTTGATCGGATTTAGAAAAGACATCATGGGATTGGCTGGAACCTACAAATGGGGTGAGAAGCAATTCACGATGGAAGCTAAAGCAATCAATGAATATAAAGACAACAAGGCATTGGATGCCAAAGTTGAAAAGATGATTGCTGAAAGTGGTTCAAACCATAAAGAAGATGATGAGATTCTTAAAGAGTTGTACATCGGTTTGACAAAACCATTGAAGAATGAAGTACATGATGTAACTGACGTGCATTGGATTGGAATGACATTTGATCATTCTCCTCTAGTAGCGGCGCTGGCATCGTTATCATCAATGCAGCAGGATATTTTATCTGCGCGTGCTTTAGCTCTTGCACATTGGAAGAGTAAAGTATCTACTGGTGAGTATAGCTTCAACAAAATTACATCTCTTGCTTACGGACCGTCGGTTGCGAATAGAGGAGAAGATGTAGAGCTTAAAGTAATGATGGCTGCTTATGATTCTGATAACCAACCTACGGTAACTATTACTGAGGGGGCTGAAGGAGCGAAAGTGGTATACAATGGTGATGGTATTGGTCGAATTAGCATGACAACTAGTGGCTCAAACATGACTTTAAAAGGAACTGTTTCGATTAAGAATAAATCGGGAGTTGCGAAAGTTGAAGATTGGACGCATGAGATTATCGTTATGGAGCCAACAGGGTCTATCGAATTAACTGATTTAAATGTTCTTTACAGAGGATATCCGAATGCAGTTGAAGCTTCAGGTTCTGGTTACCAGACAACAAGCTTGAGTGGTTCTAATGTTTCTATTAGTAAATCAGGTAAAGGTTATATCGTGAAACCTGGTAAAGGTAAATCGGCAACTTTAAGTGTTACTGGTAAAAATGCAGATGGAGCTTCTAAAGTGTTGAAGAAAGGTAACTACAGAGTTAGTAACCTTCCAGATCCTACATTGTATTGGGGAGCTGCGAAAAGTGGAGCAAAAGGATCAAAGTCTTCTCGTTTGTTACAAGCGAAATACTCTCCTGAAATTCCATTGAAAGCAAACTTCACATTAGTGAGCTGGACTTGTTTCGCGCCAGGTTTGAAAGGTAAACCACCAACAGGTGCTGGAGGTAACATCGGAGGAGCTGGACCGCTAATTAATGCGTTAAAACCAGGTTCTGGAATTAGCTTTACTTGTAAGGTTAGAGGTCCTGATGGGATTACTAGACAAATTGGTGGAGGTTGGTCTCTGTAACTATTATTGGTTGATCCCGTTATAGTTTTGAATACCCTTAAAAATGAATAATATGAAAAATGTATTGATTGCTTGTTTAGTCCTAGTTGGATTATCGGCTAATGCCCAAAATGAAGAAATTAACGGAGGTCCCGTAAATGTACCTTCTGATGGTATTATTGATGGGGTATTTATTCAAGAGCACATTCCTACAAAGCGTATGATTCCTTACGAAAATGTTCGTGAAGCTGATGCGATTTGGAGTAGAAGAGTATGGGAATCAATTGATTTGCGAGAAAAAATCAACCATAACTTATATTACCCGCTGGATGAAATGCAGGGTGGTATTTGGACACGTAACGCATCTAGATGGAGTCTTTGGACTGTAATTAGAACGCATATATTGAATGGTGACTTAACGGTTTTTTCTCCTTTCAACCCGATTCTACTTGGTTTTGGAGCGAATGATGGTGATCAATTGAAATACCCTATCAAACCGCAACCAGGATTGAACTTTTTTACGGATAGCATCTTTAGAGGAGAATTGACAAATTTCTATTTGGCAAAACTTGGACAACCAGGTGTTGTTCCGTTAATTGATGAAGATCCAAACTCACCAAACTTTGGAGAGAATCTTATTACAATTGATGAATATGGATTTGAGGCATATGTTTATGATGCACCAGATACTACATGGACAATGTCACAAGATATTGTACAATATCGATTGAAGGAAGATTGGTTCTTTGATAAGGAAAGATCTGTTTTGGACGTGCGAATTATTGCAATGGCTCCAGTTAGATACGGAGTTGAAAAAGATCCAAATGGAAAGGTTCAAGTAACGGGTCTTGAGGAAATGTTTTGGTTATATTTCCCTCACTGTAGATTCGTTTTCAATAACTATTTTGTATACAATGCCAAGAACGACGCGCAATGGATGAGTTTTGACGATGTATTCTGGAAACGCAGATTTAATGCTGTAGCGTATAAAGAAAGTAACACTTTTGACAGAGATATTGAGACATATCGATCAGGTGTTGATGCCTTGTACGAATCAGATCGTATCAAAAACGAAATTCGAAATATTGAGCATGACGTTTGGTCATTCTAAATAAAAGAGAACTTTATAAAATCCCTTTCGGTTTAACCGAAAGGGATTTTTTTTGCAATAAACTTTTAGGTGTAACGATTCTTGTCGAAGCCGTTAAGAATATGATGCCCTTCAAACCTAAAAGTAATATTTATGAAAAAAGTAGTAATGGCATCACTCGTGCTGTTTAGTTTTACAGCGAATGCTCAATTTGGACCTCTAGGCGTACCTTCGCCAGGAATAATTGATGGGATTGCCTTAGGCACCCATATCCCCACAAAAAGAATGGTACCCTACCCAAACGTAGGTGAACGCGATGTGATGTGGAGTAAAAGAGTTTGGTCTTCGATTGACCTACGACAAAAAATCAATCACAACCTGTACTATCCAATGGACGAAATGCAAGCAGGCATTTGGACAAGGAATTCAACACGTTGGAGTTTGTGGACCATTATTAGAACTCACGTCTTAAATGGCGACTTAACGCTATTCTCACCATACAATCCCATTCTAATGGGAATGGGTGCAAATGATGGAGATCAGCTCAAGTATCCCGTTAAACCAACTCCTGGACTAAATTTCTATACGGATTCAGTTTTCAGAGAAGCACTTTCATATTACTTGGCAGAAATTGGACCTCCAGGTACTATTCCTGAACTAGATGAAGACCCGAATAGCCCTAATTTTGGAGAACCAATTATTATTGAGTATCCAGACGGAACAAAAGGGTTTAAGTATCCAGCTCCTGATACTACTTGGATCATGTCGAATGAAATTGTTGAGTACCATTTGAAAGAAGACTGGTTTATAGATAAACAGCGTTCCGTTTTGGATGTTAGAATAATTGCAATTGCCCCGGTGAAATATACCACTCAGATGAACAATGGAAAACGTCAAATAACAGGATTGGAGGAAATGTTTTGGTTGTATTTTCCTCATTGCAGATTCGTTTTGAATAACTATTACACCTACAATTCCAAAAACGACTCTCAATGGATGAGTTTTGATGATTTATTCTTGAAACGAAGGTTTAATTCTGTTGTTTACAAAGAGAGTAATACACAAGACCGTGATATTTCGGATTATCGAATAGGAATAGAAGCTATTCAAGAAGCAGAAATTATTAAAGAAGAAATAAGAGGAATTGAGCACGATGTTTGGTCCTTTTAGAAAATAATTTAATTTTTTTGAGCCCGCTTTCAATCCTTTTGATAGCGGGCTTTTTGTTTCCATTTGATTCCGTAGGTTTTCATGTGATTGAGGTTTTCTCTGTTACTTTCTTTTTCGAATCCCATTCCATTCATGAAACCAATAAAAACTATAATCATGGCAGGAGGGAAAGAAACACCAAGACAGAAAATGATAGGGATGATGTATCTGGTCTTAACAGCTTTGCTTGCATTGAATGTTTCCAAATCGATTTTGGATGCATTTGTGGCAATTGAGGAAAATATGCAAAAGGCAAATTTGACCGAGCTATTCAGAGGAGATGAGAAAAAGTCAGAGTTAAGAGAAACTTCAGTTGATGATTCAAATCCGGAGAGAGCAAGAAAGGCATTGATTCTATTGAAAGCTGTTGAAGATATTGACATCATTACCGCTCAACGAATTAAAGAAATCGATGACTTAAAATTTGAAATTCTTAGGGCATGCGGTGAAGACATGAACACCGTAAGCAAAACAGGAAGTATCGTAATGGAAAAGTACGACAAGGATGAAAATCCATTAAAACCGGTTCGAATGAATCTGTCATGGGTGAACGGAAAAGACAAATACGATGATCCAATGCGAATTATGCTGGGTGATGCAACGGACATCAAAAATCCAAAAGGGAAAGGATTGAAATTATGGAATTCATTGATTGAATTCAGAGGGCAGATAACAGGATTGGTTGCTTCGACGCATGTTTACACGGATAAAAGCGGGAAAGCTGTGACGGATTCTAAGTATTCTTTCAAAGCTCCAAAGATCAATGAATTTAAGAATCAATCGGATTTGAATGAGCAGATTAAGAAATCCATGTTGGACCAAAATGTACACATGGATGACAGGGATGCGATTTTGGAAATCTATAGAGGCTTAACGAAAGAAGAACGAATGGATGTTGACGAAATGAAAGGTGTTCATTGGATAGGAAAAACATTTGATCATTCACCATCCGTTGCTGCGGTTGCATCACTTTCATCTTTACAGAAAGATATCTTGGCGGCAAGAGCGAGTGCGATTACGACAATTCGAAGCAGAGTTGGAGGTGGCGAGTTTTCATTTAATAAGATTATTCCTCTTGCATATGGTCCAGCAGTTGTAAACGCCAATGAAGAATTTACAGTTGAAGTTTTAATGGCCGCTTACGACAGTGATAAAAAACCTGAGGTGATTTATAACGGTGAGACGATACAAGATGTTCGCGATGGTAAAGGGTTCATAAAATTAAAGGGAATGGGGTCATCAATGGAATTGAGCGGAACAGTTTCTATAAGAAACAAGACTGGCGCGAAAAAGACAATGCCATGGACAAAAACCGTAACCGTAATGAAACCCCAAGGTTCTATTGAAATGCCTCAATTCAATATTTTATATAGAGGCTATGATAACCAGGTTAATGCTACGGCCTCTGGTTATGCGACTACAGTATTAACTCCATCAAATGCTACGGCAACGAGATCTGGTGAAGGTTATATTGTTCGGCCGGGAAGTGGAAGATCGGCAACGCTTACTGTTTCAGGACGGACAGCGGACGGTAGAACTGTTCAGTTGAAGAAGGTTCAATACAAGGTTGTAAGTCTTCCAAATCCTGAATTGTATTGGGGTTCTGCAAGAAATGGAGGAGGGATAAGTTCATCAAGGTTATTGCAGGCAAAATTTCCACCAGAAATTCCTTTGAATGCAACATACACAGTGCTCAGTTGGTCAATAAGCGCTTCAAAAATGAGAACACCTCCTATTAAAGGATTAGGAAGTAACTTTTCAGCAGCAAACGCACTTATTAGTGCAGCAACTCCTGGTACTCAAATTTCATTCTTAGTGAAGGTGAAGGGACCGGATGGCATAGTTCGAAATGTTCCAGGAGTCTGGACGAAATAATTTAATTGAAAAAGAAATCTCTCTTGGTAGATCCAAGGGGGATTTTTTATTTATTACCGCTATCTTTGCGCCATGATTAATTTAGAACAAGTTGGTGTGCACCTTCCACAGGGATACCTTTTTAAAGATATTAGCCTTCAAGTTAACGATGGTGATAAAATAGGATTGGTAGGAAAAAATGGGGCTGGTAAATCAACGATGTTGAAATTAATCTCTGGTCAAAGTCAACCCTCAGAAGGAAAGGTACATAAGCCAAAGGACTGCACGATTGGTTATTTGACTCAGGATATTAAAATTGACACGACGCAAACGGTGTTCGATTATCTGCTAAATTCAAATGTTTTATTAAAAACACTTAACGCGAGAATCGAAGAAATCAACCTTCTTTTAGTTGAACGTACGGATTACGAGTCTGAGTCGTATATGGCAATGCTTGATGAATTGAATGATTTGAATCATGAATTTTCATTGAATGAAGGGTTTTTATGGGAGGAAAAGATCACAACTACTTTGGTAGGCTTAGGATTTGCTGAAAATGAATTGAACAACAGTTTATCTACTTTTTCTGGAGGATGGAAAATGAGAGCTGAGCTTGCCAAGATTTTGGTGAATAGCCCAGACGTTGTATTACTCGATGAGCCAACGAACCACTTGGATATCATATCGATTAACTGGTTGGAAAATTATTTAAAGATCTACCCAGGGAGCGTTATCGTTATATCTCACGATAGATTATTCCTAGATAATGTGACCAAACGAACTTTAGAGATCACAAAAGGTAAAATACTTGATTTCGCTTGCGCATACTCGAAGTACAAGATTCTTAGAGCTGAGGAAATTGAGCGATTGGTAGGTGCAAAAAAGCAACAAGAGAAAGACATCAAACATACGGAGGAGCTTATTAATAAGTTCCGAGCAAAAAAGAACAAAGCTGCTTTTGCTCAATCGTTGATAAAGAAATTAGAGAAAACAGAAATTATAGAAGTTGAGAATGACGCCGTAGCAAACATGAAAATTGCTTTTCCATTGAGCGTTCAACCCGGGAAATGGGTTTTGGAGATGGAAAACATGGGGAAATCATTCGGCGACAAGAATCTTTTTAAAGGAGTAAACTTGACCGTTGGTCGAGGTGAGAAGATTGCCCTTCTTGGAGCAAATGGTACAGGTAAATCGACACTTTTGAAACGAGTGATGAATGATCTTGATGGCGAAGGAACTGTCGAGTATGGTCACAATGTGAACATTACTTATTTCGCTCAAAATCAAGCTGAATCATTGGATACATCGTTAACGGTATTGGAAACGGTTGATCAAACGGCAAAAGGTGAGATTCGCAAAAGCTTAAGAAGTGTACTCGGTGCCTTTTTGTTCAAAGGAGAAGACGCAGACAAGAAAGTTTCCATTTTATCAGGTGGAGAAAGAACACGGTTGGCACTTTGTCAATTGTTATTGAGTCCTTCGAATTTCTTGATATTGGATGAGCCAACAAATCACTTGGATATTCAAAGTAAGGAGGTTTTGAAACAAGCGCTTACGACGTATGAAGGAACATTTATTGTCGTTTCTCACGATAGAGAATTCTTGGATGGGTTGACGAACAGAATTTGGGAAATCGAAGACCAACAACTGAAAGTGCACCACTATGGTGTGAAGGATTTCTTAAGTCGGAAAACGGAAAGTTCTGAGAAGAAAATGAATGTGAACGCTGTCAAAAAAGAAGTGGTTGTCGAAGCAACTGAATCCGATCAAAAGCTCACTTATCAAGAAGAAAAGGATAGAAAACGATTGAAGAATAAATTGCAAAATCAAGTCAATAAATCAGAGCAGAAAATAGATGAGTTGGAATCTAAAATTGCCGAACAAGATTTGATAATTGCTGACTTGAATTATGACGACAAAGCAAAAGCTGAATCTATTCTTGGGGCTTACAATGCCTTAAAAGTAAACCTCGATGAGCAAATGTCGCTTTGGGAAGAGGGAACTGAGGGATTGATGGAAATGGAAGGGTAATAATCAACCCATTTTTCGAGCCTTCTTTTTCTGGCGTTTCTTGTTCTTTTTTATCGACTTCTTTGCCGATTTCGATTGCATACTCCAATAGTGTTTATAAGCTTGCTTATTCCCCTTCTTAGCTGCTTTATCTGACTTCTTTTTTGCTTTAGCAAGTTGTTTTTGAATATCATCTGAAGAACCCGTTACTGGCTTCGTATTACCGCAGCTTGGATTGATTGTCACAATCAACAATAAAAGTATGCCGATAATCGTTCTAATCTTCATAACTTTGGTATAACCATTTTAAAACGTAATGAAAGTACGATTTATTTTAATGTTCGCAGTTGGGCTTTTATTGGCCGGTTGCTCTCAAAACGCTGCACATCCCGTGCCTAATATTCCTTTTGATATTTCAATTAATATAACGCTTCCTTCTTATTCGAGTCTGCAAGGAGTTAGCGGATTTGCTTATGTCAACGGTGGATCGAGAGGAATCATCGTTTACCGAAGAGGAATTAGTGATTTCATTGCTTTCGATAGACATTCACCAGCCGACGTTACCGGAAGTTGCGAGCAGCCCTTGGTTCAAGATGCTGGAAACTTCTTAATGCTGAATGACACGTGTAATAATGCTCAATTTTCATTGTACGACGGCTCTCCAATAACAGGTTCCGAGTTTGGCTTAAGACAATATGTAGTTACGTGGGATGGAAACTCGACGCTTCGAATTTATAATTAGGAGGAAAGAGTTTAGGTTTTGTTCCTATAACAAAACCTATTATTTCTTGGTCACCTGTGGGTTCCCATCAAAAGCTAGCGCTTTTTCTTATTTTTGCCTAAAATTTTCTGATGAACGATATTAAGGTTACAATTATCGACCGTGAAGGCGAAAGTCATGAACTTGTGGCTCCAACAGATATGAATATGAATATCATGGAGGTTTGTAAGGCTTACGAACTCCCTGTTTTAGGCGAGTGTGGTGGAATGGCGATGTGCGCTACGTGTCAATGTTATCTTGAGTCAGATACAACATTGCCAGAACAAAGTGATGACGAGCTAGACATGCTTGATCAAGCCTTTCACGTTGAGGACAACAGCCGTTTAGGATGTCAAATCCATATCACAGAGGAAATTGATGGAATAGTTCTTCGATTGGCCCCTGAAGAGTAATTTAGAGAGCGAAGGACATTCCTAGGTTTAAAGAAATTACCGAAAACAACCTTCTACGTTTCGTTAGATTGTATGCATCGAATCTAGATACATATGAGACGTCATTGAACGAATGTGCTGTTTCCATACCGAAATTGAAATTGTATCGAATACCATACGTAATCATCATAAACTTATTGATTGGCGTTCTTACGTTTAATGTATACATCAACGCAATTCCTTTGAAGGCTTTATTCGTATAATCGTAAAAGTCTTCCTGAAACGTTGTGATATCCAAGGATTGTGCATTGTCAAGAATTAAGTAGTCGTACTCTTTTTCAATAATTTTTGTTCTTGTAAACCCAATTCCAACTTGATGGCTTAGCCCAATCGGAAGCAATCCACTGCTTGTTGTGAATTCTAATCTCGGCATAAATACAAAGGTTCTTGTTGAAAGGGCCTCATGCCTAATTTGCGTTTCATAAAACCACTGAGTTGTCGGATCGTATGTGCTTACATAGCTTGGAGCAACAATGTTCATGAATTCCATATCAAACTCAAATCCAATTCCGAAATTATTTGATAAAGCATACGAAATTCCTGTTCGAACCCCGTAATCAAAAAGGTCCATTTTCTTTGTCAATACACCTGATTTAGATTTAAACATCGGTCCATTTATCATGTTGATAATTGGCATATTTCCCGTAAAGCTTAGGTCCAAAGAAACCTTTTTTCCATAAAGCCCATCGTTTTGCGCATGAACAGTTGAGCCAATAAATAATATTGAAATAAATACTAAGATTCTCATTTTGTTGAATTTAACTGTTTAAATATGCTATATACGTGCGCTCCAATAGTGTGCTTCCTTGCGTTATCTTTTATAAAATGACTTGATCCAGTAATGATTTTAGCCTCTTTTGTATCGAGAATGATCATATTAATTTCGGTACTATTCCCCATCAGTATTTTCAATGGAAAGTAAATCGTCGCTGCAGGATAGAAAATAATTGCATAAAGAGCATCGATCTCCATTGCAGCATCGTATCTATGTTCTACAACTGAGAACATTACTTTAGACGTTCCATAATTTGCCTCTAGTTGATTCAATAATTCGTAATCAACGGGGAAGGGTTCCATTCTATCGTTGTTCCCGATTTGCGCTAACATGTTCAGTAAAGTGCTGCGTTCATTGTACGATTGAGTTCCTTCTGTTGCCAATTGTGAACTGTTAATTGGATATACTTTTATTCCCGTTGATTCTGAAGATTCTTCTATTACCTCTGAGAAACTTTCTTCTAGTTTTTCAGACTTTACACGGTCAAGTCCACTCTTTCGATAACTGTAAACTGTAGGTTCAACAACAATCAATTCGTCAATACCGAGTCTTAATCGATTCCCTTTTTCCTCTTTATCGTATTTTCTTTGTTCCGAGTAACTCATAGCATCGTAAGCATCTTCTTCAGCTTTCTTTGCATCAAATTCATCTTTGTATTTTTCAAAAAGAGAATTGAAATCGTCAGAAACGATCACGTCGGGCAGCAAGTAAATTCTAAATTCAGTCGAATCAAAATTCAAGGGTACATCAACATCCGTCTTCGTTTTTATTCTATCGTATTTACTCTTTTGAACTTTCTCTTCAACAACTATAGTATCAATTTCTTCAATTGTGTTTTTGGATTCAAAGAGTTGCTTGGCACTTGCATAGTTGGTTTTAGAGTATTCTGAAAGGACAAAGTTTTCGCCATTTACAAGAGTCTTAACAAATTTTTCCCAGATTAATTTTATTTCGGTATCCGAGCTGTTGTTTGTGTAAATGTCATACATCTGACGGGTTGCAAATGATTCCAACTCATCTTTTTTCATTGCTCGAATCATGAAATGAACAGAAGCCGATGCTCCTTCGTATTGCGATTTTTTATCAATAGTGCTACTAATTTTATTCGCCAATCGATACATCAGAAACCCCAACCAACTTTGAGCCTTCATTCGTTTTAAATACATTGATTCTGGAAAATCTTTTTCCAACAAAAAGATGGAATAAACAGCATCTCCATAATAGGCTTCAATAATATCATTTCTTACAGCCTCAAAACGAGCAATGTTTCGGATGTATTTGAATTTTTCATCGCCTTGAAAATTAACATCTGTTCCCCAATTATTTGAATTATCTAAGGCGCCTGCAACAGCTTCTTTTCTATTCTTGATATTTGGATGGGTACTTTGACTATCGTCTTCATCTTCAACCGCCTTGATTTCATATTTTTTATCAGGGAAAAGACTCGACGGTAAAAACAAACTATCCGAGTGTTGAAAGTAAGACAAGCTGATGTCGATTTCATCAAAAGGCAAGTACGAATACATCAAGACGTCAAAAGTCGGAATGATTTCATCTTTTGAATAACCGGCAGTCTTGTACATCTCAAGTCCTTTCATATCAGCTTCAAGCTCCTTATCTTTAGAATAAACGCTCATTTGCTCAATACTTTTCCTTCTGTTCTTTGTTTTATAACCGAATGACTCAATAACATGATGCTCTAAGTAGTGCGCGATTTCATGTGCGAGGATATAAGCAATTTGAGCTTCACTTGTAACTTGAGACATCAGGCCCGTCGTCACAAACACAATTCCTTGTTCTGTTGAAAAGGCATTTACTGAATTCGATTTTAAGGTATAAAAGCGCAATTCAGACCTTGATTTTTTATCTTTCTTTAAAAGTTTGTCTGCAATTTTTTCGAGATACGTAGAAATTTCATCTCCATACGTTACATAACCGGAGTGCAGTAAATCATCAATGGCATAATTAATCCCTTCGAAAAACACCTTTTCTTGAATTCGACTTAAACCTTTTTCACCTTCAGCTAAATCATTTTTTAATTTATCGTAGGTTAACACCGTAAAATCATCAGGAATAGACCCCTCTGACAAAAGCGTTGTATAGTTATTGAAGTCCGCTTGACCAAATGATGTAGCGCAAATCAGCAGGGGAATTAAGAATAAAAATTTCATAGTATTGAAATTAGTGTTTTTATCTAATCCATTACTGATTATCGTGGAAATAAGGAGGGGAGAAATGTCAAACCACGTAAAATTACGTGGTTTACCTGTGTTTGGTTAATGTGTCAGTCCTAGCTCTTGTAAGTGCTGGATTTGTGATCGATAAATTTGATTTTATATTGGAGTCACACAATCGCAAAGGAATGTGGTGAATGTTCGCAGCAGTTCAATTACAGCGTAAAAAAAAGATTAAATAGAATACAACTCAGGCTTTCAATTCCACTGGAATCAAACAAACTGGAATGGGTTCAATTTTATGCTTATTAACTGCATTAAGCCTTTTGTAAATTTTCAAGACCTCTAATTGTCTTTCACTCAATTCGTCGTCATTACCATCAAAAGTCATGGCCCATTCTAATTCCGTATAACTCGCTCCAATTTGATCTTCGTCGCTTCGACCGTCTTCCCAGAGTCCATCCGTTGGTTTGGCAGAAATGATTTCGTCAATGACACCAACTTCTTTTGAAACAGTCCAAACTTCTGTTTTATTTAAGTCTGCGATAGGACTAAGGTCAACGCCTCCGTCACCATATTTAGTAAAGAAACCAATCCCAAAATCTTCAATCTTGTTGCCTGTTCCTGCAACTAAACATCCATAGGCTTGACCGAGAGAATAAATTGTTGTCATTCTCAATCGAGCTCTAGAATTAGCCATTGCTAAATGCTGTTCTTTAAGATCGAAAGGCATTTTAGATTCGAACTCTTCGAATGTTGAAGTCAAATCGATATCGAAGGATTCAACATTATCGAATCGTTTTTTAAGATCTTCGATATGGTTCATCGCTCTTGAGTATTCAGCTGATGTTTGTCGAATGGGCATACTTAAGACGATTGTCTTTTTGCCTGTCATTGCGCATAAAGTCGACGTTAAAGCCGAATCTACACCACCGGAAATTCCGATTATAAAACCAGACAGCCCGGCTTTATCGCAATAGTTGCTTAGCCAGGCTGTAATATGTTGTGCTACTTGTTGTGTCTTCAAGAAATTCGATTTAGAAAAGAATCGAAACTTTAAATCTCAATTGGTTGTGTGTCGCACCGTTTGAGAAGTATTCTTTTACTCCAGTCGTAGAGTTCAGTTGGTGCAAGTATTCTTTACCTTCATTTTTATCAAAGTACAAAGGAGTGATTCCAAAATAGAATCCCATTTCTGCTACTAAAGAAGTCGTTCCACTGAAGTTCCATTCAGCACCACCAGCAAATCCACCAACAGTTTTAATGAAAAGCATTTCATTAGCCGCTGTCATGTTTTCATGATTTACTGAAGTTCCCGCATCAACTAATGGATCATCTCCTAATGCAAATTCAACTCCAGTATCGTTGATTTTATTTGATCCTAAAATACTTGTTCTCAATCCAAACTTTCCAAAATATCTGAAGTAACCAATGAACTTAGTTCTAAAGATTAACATCGTAGGGATACTGATATAAAGAGGTTTTTGCTTTCTGCTGTCAATTCTATACAATTGATCCGTTGCAGTAACTTCAGAATTTCTTACAATTTCTTTATCATTATAATGATAGTAGACAGCATCTCCAGCAGGTCTGAATTTTAATGTCTCAAAATCAATTTCAATTCCTGTTGTGATCCCAATGGCATCGTTAAAGGAAAAATTCATATTGGCTCCGATCGTTACGTCAGATCCAAGTCCATCCGCCGAGAATTTAGTAGTAGACATTTTTACGAAATTCATTCCAACTCCAGTAACAAGACCAGCTTGAAATTTTTTGTCAGCTGCTTCTTGAGCAAACACAGACGTTGAAAGGGCAATAATTGATAGGCTAAGTAATAATCGTTTCATAGTTCAAATTTTAAACATTGATTAGGCTAAAATCACTCTGTTTTGAGTACTTTTGGACTACGAAAATAGTTAATTATAATGACTCTTAAAAACCTTTTTTCCGTTCTCATTCTAGCGTTTGTATTCGTTGGGTGTTCATCCGACCCTTTGGATGTCGATGTGTCTGATGTTGACCTAACTATTAACTTTCGAAAAGTACATTCCAAATTGTACCACGCAGATTCGACAGAACTAATTAAAGCGCATTCCGAATACAAAAAGGAAATCACGGAAATCTATAATTATTACATGGGTCAGTGCATGGAGTTTCCTGAAAATATGCCAGATTCCTCTTTCGTAAAGCAAATGATTTATTTGCAGAGTGACCCGATAATGAAGGATTTCGAGGCAGCCATTGACAAGAAGTTTCAACGTTTGAATATCGTCGAAGCAAAAATCCTTGATGGCTTTAAACATTTGAAGTATCACTTGCCAAAAGCGAAAATGCCCTCAGATATTATTTTTATCAATTCAAGATTTCAATCCAATGTGTTCTGCACTGAAGAAGAAATTTCAATTGGCTTGGAGCGTTACTTAGGTGGTAAATCGACTGTGATTCAAAAATATTTAGACCCAAGGGAATTTTACAATTGGATCAAGGAAGGAATGGACGCTCGATTCTTAGAACGAGATGCACTTGCCGGATGGATTAGTACGCATGTGGTCGAGAACAAAGAAGGGAACTTAGCTGAACGAATGATTTTCTGGGGAAAGGTGCTCTATTATACCAAAGCCGCTTTTCCTGAAATGGACGATCATTTAATTATGCGCTACAAGAAAAGTGGTTGGGATTGGGCAATTAAGAATGAACGCGGATTCTGGGAGTATTTGGTAAAAGAAAAATCATTGTTCGCTACGGATGAATTGATGATTGCAAATATGATAAAGGAAGGGCCTACAACATCTGGTTTACCTGAAAAGGGAGGACCAGATCGAATGGGACAGTTCATCGGTTACCGCATGGTGAGGAACTATATGACAGAAAAAGAGATTGGAGTAAGTGAATTGGCAAAAGTGCCATACAATAGCATTTTACAAGAATATAAAATAGAAGATTAGATGGAAGATAAAGTTGTAAAGACATCGAAAGTTACGATTGACGTTGGATTGAATGAAAATAATTTACCTGTGCAAATGAAATGGACAGCTCCAGATGGATCGGTTCAGGATGCACCAGCTAAAGCAATGCTTCTTTCATTGTGGGATGCGGAACAAAACAACACAATGAAGATTGATTTATGGACAAAAGATATGTCTGTAGAGGAAATGAAACAATTCTTTCATCAAACGCTTTTGACATTGTCAGACTCTTTCGAGAAGGCAACTGGTGAGCAGAAAATATGTGAAGATCTTCGCGATTTTTGTTACCATTTCGCTGATAAAATGAATATTCTTCCAGAACGTTAGAAACTACCTTTTCAATTAAAATATAGCAAATGGCTGAAGGGAATCTTAGAAAAATGCGAGTTTCGTTAGGCGATCAAGTCCAATACCGATTGATGCTTTCTGAAGAAGTTAATATGAACGACTTTATCGGGAAACAAATTAATTTGGAATGGAACGGAGTCATTAATTGCACGAACTGTAGTAAGAAAACAAAATCATCTTTCGGTCAAGGATTCTGCTGGACGTGCTTTTCTACTGCTCCTGAATCTGCTGAATGCATTCTTCGTCCAGAATTATGCCGCGCTCATTTGGGTGAAGGTAGAGATCCTGAATGGGAAGAAAAGCACCACAACAAACCACATATTGTTTATTTAGCGGCTTCTAGCGCTGTAAAAGTTGGAATTACTCGCATGGATCAAGTTCCAACGCGATGGATTGATCAAGGCGCGTCTTCAGCGATTATTTTGGCTGAAGTTCCAAACAGATATGAAGCAGGTCGATTGGAGGTAGCCTTGAAAGAGTTTTTCACGGACAAGACGCATTGGCAAAAGATGTTGAAGAATGACATTGATGAGTCGATTGACCTGGAAGATGAAAAATGGTCGCTAGAAGATCAATTGCCATCGGATATTATGGAGTTCTTTTCTGAAAATGATGATATCATTGAAATGAATTATCCGGTGAATGCCTATCCTGAAAAGGTTAAAAGTCAATCGTTTGAGAAAACGCCTTCCATCTCAGGGAATTTAGCGGGGATTAAAGGTCAATACTTAATCTTCGATGATGGAAGAGTTTTAAATATTAGAAAACACACTGGTTTTTATGTTGAAATTAACTAGCCTAATTGGACTTCTTTTGTTGTCTAATCTGGGGAATGCTCAGAACTGGCAATGGACAGAATTGGCTCCGATGCCTTTCAATACTGCAAACAATGCAGTTTGTGAAGCGACCGTGAATGGAGATGAATTCGTTTATTCGTTTGGCGGAATTGACACTACGAAGTTGTTTTCTGGAATCCACAGTAGAAGTTTTAAATACAACGTTGCTCTTGATTCTTGGTCGGAAGTTCCTTCTTTACCGGACCCCGAATCTAAAATTGCCTCGGGAGCTTCTTTTGTAAAAGGAAAAATTTACATTATTGGAGGATATCATGTCTATGCGAACAACACCGAAATCTCATCGAGTAAGGTGCATATTTTTGATCCTCAAACAGATTTATACGAAGCTGATGGAGTTGATATTCCACTGGCAATTGATGATCATGTGCAATGCGTTTACAAAGACAGTTTAATATATGTTGTTACGGGGTGGAGCAATTCAGGAAACGTTCCAAATGTTCAGATTTACGATCCTTCATTGAATCAATGGCAAAATGGAACATTTCTCTCGACTTCTTTTCAATACACTGCGTTCGGTGCTTCAGGAGCAATTGTTGGAGATACTTTGTATTACCACGGTGGAGCGGCCGGCGGATCATTCGCCGCACGTAAATTTATGCGTAAAGGATATATCAACCCAGCGGACCCGACCGACATCACTTGGGAAACAAATGGAGATGCTCCAGGCGAAGCGGGTTATCGATCGGCGTGCAGCACAAGGGACAATACACTTTTTTGGGTCGGTGGTTCAAGCTTGTCGTATAACTATGACGGAATTGCTTACAACGGATCGGGTGGAGTAGATCCTTCGGCTAGAGTTCTGCATTTCAACAGTTCAACACAGCAGTATTTGGATGACGTTTCACAACCTTATGGTGTCATGGATTTAAGAGGAATTGCAAAACTTTCAAACGATAAATGGATTATCTGCGGCGGAATGGATTCGACTCAATCTGTAATGAATCGCACTTTTTTATTGGAGAATTCAGCACTTGGTTTAGAGACTTCAATACTGTCTGAATTGAAAATAAAGTATACCAATTCTGGAGTTGAAATTGAATCCGAACTTTTTGAAAAGGCCTTTTTGGTTGATCTCAATGGAAAAGCCTTGATTGATTTCGATGCCGCCAATGAATTCACTATTGACGCTTCGAAGTTCGAAGATGGAATGTATTTATTTAATCAAGGGCGGAAGACAATCCGACTTAAGTTATAAAGATGGGAAAGGATAAGTTGAGAAGGTTTGCAGCTGTTAAGGAATTCGATAATTTCTTCGAACCGGTATTAAAAGAACCGTTTGATTTAAAAGGAAAGTGGAACAAAGAGCATTTCAAAAATGACAATCCCATTGTACTTGAATTGGGCTGCGGTAAAGGTGAATATTCCGTTGGTCTAGGAAAACATTTCCCAGATAAGAACTTCATTGGAGTTGATATCAAAGGCGCACGTATGTTCATTGGAGCGGAAGAAGCGTTGAACGATGAAATGAAAAACGTTGCTTTTTTAAGAACTCGAATCGATTTTATAACGGATTACTTTGAAGAGGGAGAAGTTGACGAGATTTGGTTAACTTTTTCAGATCCTCAACCCAAAAAACCGAGAAAGAGATTGAGTTCGTCTTTGTTCATTGAACGCTACCGCAAAATATTGAAACAAGGAGGGATTGTTCACATGAAGACAGACAGTGATTTGCTTTTTGAATATACCGAGGAGCAAATTAAAGAGCACAATTACGATTGCCTTGAATTAACGTGGGATTTGTACGGAGAGCTTCCT
>JAWUWJ010000170.1:0-24723 GCA_034111925.1 Crocinitomicaceae bacterium | reverse complement strand
CAATATGATCGTGCAGAGCTTGCAATTCTTTAAATCAACAAAAGAAGTGAAGGCAGCACAAAAAACTGAACAAAAGAAGTCCAACTCAGAAATCCTCGATGAATTGGATGAATAAAGCGTTTACTCTTCGATTTTCTTTGGAGAGTTGGTTGACTCTGCTGATTTCGCAGGTTTTGAATCGGGCGTTGGTTTTCTCACCTTATCGCGCAATGCAGAAATTTCACCTTTCAAATAGCTAATTTCCTTTTCTCTTTTTCGCGTTTTAATGAATCCGAAAATCTTCGCGTAACCATAGCCACCGAACATACTCACGAGGATCAGAATCGTTACAGGAACTTCAACCGTTCCGAAAATTAGATTCAAGTCAAACACTTTCCAGTTAAGTAAAGCGAAGATTAAAATCAACAAACCAATCACACCCCAAAATATGTGATTCAACTTCTGCGTAAAGCTTAATTTTTGCCAATAATCTTTCAATTTTTCTCTTTTTGTTTAAAGTCAACCATGTGCTCCACTCCCTTGATATGAATATCGCGCTGTGGAAATGGTATATGTAGATTGTGTTTAGCTAATTTTCCATACACCGTTCGTCTTAAGTCAGATTTAACGTTTTCAATTCTAAACGTTGTACTCGACCAAAACATCATTTCAAATTCCAAAGCAGATTCACCAAATTCGGTAAAGCGTACAAAAGGTACAGGTTTTTTTGCAATCAATTCATGTTCAGCCATAGATTCTTCCAAACAAGCGAAAACTTGCTCGACATCAGAACCGTATGCAACGCTTACATGCACTGTAAATCGAACGGACTCGTTATCAATGGACCAGTTTACAACCTTCTCTGCAACGAACTTTGAATTTGGAATAATAATCGTGACATCATCACGTGTAAGAACTTCAGAGCTTCTTAAATTGATTTCTTCAACCTTCCCCACTACTCCATCTGCTTCAATAATATCACCAATTTTCAATGAACCTTCGAACAACAAAAAGAGTCCAGACACTAAATCTTTGAAAATATTTTGAAGACCAAGGCCCAAACCAACCAATAATGCGGTAGAACCTAGCATTAAGCCTGTTATATCAGCCCCCATTACGTGTAAACTGATAAAAATACTAGCAAACCAACCTAAATATTTTACGATTAAGAAAATTGTAATTCTTCTTTTTCTACCGATTTTATCAAGAATGAAATTTGGTTTGGTAATCGCTCTTCGCAAGATTGCAATAGCGAGCCAAGTCGCAAGCAGAATACCTATACCGAATACAATTTGTCCGGCATGAATGAATTCGCCATCGAATAATTCTATTTCCCAATTCAATGCGGATCTTTCCTTAATCTTTTCAATTTTGAATAAATTTGAATCCCAGCTCATAAAAAGTGTGTCATATTCGTTACGCAAATGTAATTAAAACAGATCGTTACGAAAGGCTTTGTTCCTCGAATTATTAAGAACTGTTCTGTTCTTATTCGAATAAAAAATTCCCTATATTCGCTATCTTAATAAAGATAACATGGCAAATACATCAGATATCAAAAACGGATTGTGTATTAATCACAATGGGAAACTAGCTCAAATTATTGAATTTCAGCACGTAAAACCTGGAAAGGGTCCTGCATTCGTTAGAACAAAAATGAGAACCATTGAAACAGGTAAAGTCTTGGATTTCACCTTTTCAGCTGGTCACAAAATAGAAGTTGTTCGAATTGAAAATAGAGAGTACCAGTACTTGTATAAAGAAGGTGATTCTTATGTATTCATGAACATGAAGGATTATGAGCAAGTAAATATCCCTGGAGAGATGGTTGAGAAGCCTGGATTCCTTCAAGAGGAAATGGTTTGTAATATCTTATTTCATGCTGAAGAAGAGTTGCCATTGGTACTTGAATTGCCAATGCACATTATTTCTGAAATCACTTATACTGAGCCTGGAATTAAAGGAGATACAGCTACAAACACAATGAAACCAGCAACTATTTCATCGGGTGCTGAAATTCGTGTTCCTTTGTTTATTGATACTGGTGAAACGGTAAAAGTAGACACAAGAACAGGTGTTTATGTAGAACGCGTAAAAGTTTAATTTACTATATTACGTTAATTAACAGGTACTAACCGCCTGTTTCTAACCTAATATATACACTATGAAAAAATTAATTTTACCGATAGTAGCAGCGGGATTTCTGCTAGTATCATGTGGAGGTGGTGATCCTTGCGAAGATTTATCCACTGCTGAAAACGCTGCGAAATGTTACTGTGAGAAATCTACAGAAATGGAAGCTCTTCGAAAGAAGGATGACAAAGAAGCGGGAACGAAACTTCGAAAAGAAATGGGTGAAATCGAAAATAAAATTGAAAAATTCATTGACGACGGGGAATACACTGAAAATGAGCTTGAAGCTGCAGCAGAATCAATTGATGGTTGTGACTTATAAGATCAAATAAGAATACTTTGATGAACGGGATTATGGAAACATGATCCCGTTTTTTCTTGAGTAAAACCTGTTCAAGATTATGAGTAAAACGAGAATCCATGTTAAAAGATTCATTTATGACTATAAATCTAAATTTTGTAACGCTACAATCCACAGCGTTGAAGAATTCGGATTGTATTCTTCTATTCTTGCATGAAGCACTTGGAAGTATTCCTCAGTGGAAGTCTTTTCCGCAGGAGCTTTGTGATCGATTGGGCATGAATGGAATTGTCTACGAACGTCAAGGCCATGGAGGCTCAGATCCTTTGGTCGAAACTCGAACGTCGACTTATTTACACGATTACGCTTTTGAAGAGTTGCCCGATTTCATTAAAAATGTCATTCCAAAGGATAAGAAAATTATTCTCGTCGGACATTCTGATGGAGGAACGATTGCCTTGCTTTACGCGAGTCGTTTCCCAGGTCGGATTGCTCAAATCGTAACAATGGCCGCTCACGTGATCAATGAACCCGAGACTGTTGCTGGAATCGAACCTGCTATCCGAGCGTTTGAAAAAGGGAAATTGAACGGCCTCAAGAAATACCACGGTGAAAAAACAACAGCTCTTTTTTATGCATGGGCAAATACATGGAAAGATGGTTCATTTCAAAACTGGGACATCACCTCCGAAATAGTCTCTAAAAGACTCTCTGGATTGTTTATTCAAGGAGAAGATGATCAATACGGCACGAGCAAACAACTGCAATTGATCAAGGAAAATTTTGGAGGGAAATCTGAATCTCATTTACTGAAAAACTGCGGACATCATCCGCATTTGGAGCAACCGAAAATAATATTAGACTTGATTGAGGACTGGATAGAAATTTAATTTCGCTAATATTAGAACATGAGTCAGAATGAAGACAAAATAATGGCGTTTTGGCAATGGTTTGTGAAAAGCGAATCCATTATCAAAGATTGTATCGAAAATGAAACTGAAAAGAACCGAGATCACGTTGTAGAACAACTGAACAACCTCATTCTAAACATCGGTGCGTTTTCCTGGGACATTGGCTTAGACGATTCCAATTCATGGTTTTTGACCATTTCACCGAACAGCGATAGAGATCAATTTAAAATCTCAAAAGAGATCATGGAATACGCTCCAGATCACATGAATTGGACATTTTACTCAAGTAAACCAGCGAAAGATTGGGACCGAACGTTTAAGATCCACAATTACAATTTAGACCTTGTTGACATTGATGCCAATTCATGGAACTACATTGTTTTCGAAGAGGACGACGGTCGATTGGAACTTATTTTCGAAGCCAATAACATCACGCATATTGATGAAGAAACCGCGCTAAGTGCTGCACATCAATTTGTGACGCATGAACTGGGAGAAGCGTTGAAAATTGAAAGAATCGCATCCGTAGAAATCGTTCCTTTGTTGGAAAGTGAATACGATGATTCAAAAGAACCGATTACGGAAATTAAAGAGCATTTGGCCGAGTAATTAGTCCTTAATAATCTCAGCGATTTCGTCGAATGAATCCGCTTTTAGAATAATTCCTTCAGGCGATATTAGAATCTTTGTGGGAATTGCAGACACACCGAACTCCTTGGCTATTCCTGATGTAAAGACAAATCTCCCGACTTCAACAATGTGGTGCTTCCACTCCAGCCTATCTTTCATTATTGCATGTTTCCAATAATCATTGTTCTTTTCCAAGGCAATTGAAACAATCGTTATTTCATCTTTATGGTCCTTGTAAAATTGAACCAAATTTGGGTTTTCTCTTCGGCAAGGTCCACACCACGAGCCCCAAAAATCCAACAAAACATACTGCCCTTTTAGATCGGACAATTGAAATTCAGTTCCATCAACTAAGGTTGCTTTAAAATTGGGCGCCTTATCCCCTGCTCCAGCAGCAGTCATTTTGATATAGGCATAATAGCCAATAAACAGAACAAGAATTGTGGAAATGGAATACGTGAGAATTTTTCTAATCATCTTGGGTACAAAGTTAGAATTAAGACGAATGATTCAAGGAAAGTTTACAATTATTGGCTTACCAATTGTAAATACGCATTTGTTTGATGTACAATTTACGCGTGTCCTTATCGAGCTTAAACTCTAAATCAAGGGCGAAATGGAAGTAACTTGTTTTGATGTAATGATTGCGCAAATACCTTCTCTTAATGTTTTCTAGCGTATTGGCCAGCTTTTGAATCTCTTCATTCGTCATCACCAATTTCCCGTTGTTCAAGCTCGAATAATTGATAATATCAATTCCACCCTCTGATTTCCCATAGGCTGCAGCAGTCTCATCTGGATAACAAATAAACTGATCGCATTGGATGGCTCCCGTTGGTTGAACCACGCTTTCATCGCCAAGCTGTGCATTCACAACAAAGCCCATATATTCGTTTCTGTATAAGTTCGAAGTGATGGCAACTCCGTTCACTGCTTCATCTGGAAACGATCGATGCACCAAAATCCCCATTGCCACAGAACTGTGATCGATGTTGAACGCTTCCCGCTCCATAAATGCATTGTACGACCAAAGGCTTGCCCAAACTTTTCGAATCGCTTGATCAATTGGCTTCTCAGAGTTTCCAATTTCACCTGTTTTCGAAGTGTAAATCCCAGCTCCAGAAAAACCTTCTCTGTCCTCGGCATTTGTTGAAGATCGGAAACGCATTCTTCTAAAATCTCCGAGTCGAACAATCATTCGTTCAACATCATTCAGCAAAGACTCATTGACTGCATTGTCCAAGATTAAGTTCTGAATTGCTTCTAAATCTTTACGGACTTCATCTTGAGAACGCCCACGATTTTCTTTACGAAGCAAGGCATCTATGGCTGTTTGAGCACCAAAATGATTGACGTGTTTCTGGTAAAAATAAAATGGGATCGCGAAAGCTGATTCGGGTGTTTCAAAGTCGAGCTTCTTACTGAATTTGTACAATTCACCAAAATTCGCAGCCTTGTTCCCAACAGCCGTGCTCAATCTTTCACGAAGTAGATTCACAGGAACCAATGAATCCAATTCCAAATTCTTCTTTAAAACGATTCGTTCGCCCGGCTTCCACAATTGCGAAAGATCATAATCCGATTCCTCTATGTAGAAGGTATCCTGCTCCACTTTAAATTCAACTACTTTGTTATCAAAGGCCAGTAAATTTTTCGTGTCAAAAGCTTTCGTGTAGGCGCAAATTGGAATCTTTCGATTTTGCCCAAGAAGCGTAACATGACTCAAAGGCGTTTGAAATTCCGTCACGACAACGCCGGAGACCATTGGGAAAACTTCTGGAATCGTGTTTAAGATGATAATATCGGTTGGTAAAATATCTTTGTATTCGGCTTCCCAATCATTTATTACCCGCACTCTTCCGTAGGATTTCTTCTTCGAAACGGGTTGGTAAATTTGTCCGTCGTAAATCTCTTCAGGCGTAATCGTTGGCAAGTTCGTTGTCGACTTAACAACGGTATTTACGTGCGACGTATTGAGCATCAAGTAAAACCGATCCGCGAAAAACACATCTTTTTTCACCTTTTTGAAGAACAGTTCAAGGTGTTTAATATTCATTCGATCAGAAGGTCCGAGTTCAAATGTGAATTTGTCTAAAGCCTTGTAATAATTGATGTTTGCCAGTAAAAACCGACGTGATTTTTCGCCTGAATAAGACACATCATTGAAATCACTTAAATCTCCTGGAAAGCCTAATTTTTCGATGCAAAACTCATAATGGAAATCGTAATCCTTTGCAGAAATGAAGTAGAGCTTTTCGTCCTTGTTATCGTACACCACTTTTACGGAGGAGACTTGTCCATACTTCTGATAAAGAGGCGCTGAACTCCATTCTGTAAACTGTTCTTGTGTGCGTAATTGAGGAACGTGATTTTGAGTATTGCCCGTGCAACTAATTAGAAATAAAACCAAGAAACAAATTGAAATTCTCATCATACCAAATATACTGTAAAGTACAGATGAGTGCAAAAACCGTTCATTTTATCGAGTGAAGGTCCAGTTATCACCTTCCGACAAATTTTCGTCGTATCGATAGCCATCCAAATCGTATCCTTTCAACACTTCTGGATCTGTAATTTTATGGTCAACGATGTACCTTGCCATCTTCCCTCTCGATTGTTTAGCAAAGACCATGATTGTTTTGTATTCACCATTTTTGAAGTCCTTAAAACTTGGCGTTACAATTCTAGCATTCACAGCTTTAAGATTGGCTGCTTTAAAGTATTCATTCGAAGCCAAGTTGACAATCACTTCCGATTCTTCTTCGTTGAGAAAGGTTGAAATTTTACTTCCCCAATAATTGTACAATCCTTTCTTCTTCGGAGTAATTGCCCAAGTCGTTCCCATCTCCAATCGATACGGATAAATAACATCAAGTGGTTTTAATATTCCGTACAACCCCGATAAAACCCGAACTGTGTCTTGCGTATAGTCCAATTCTGATTTCGTCAATGAAAGAGCATCAAAACCTCTATAGACCTCACCATTAAACATTCCAATGGCTTGAGAATTGTCGTTGTTTTGATCTGAAATTGATTTCCAATTCTGATTTCTATCGAAGTTCAATTCCGATAAATCAGAAGACAAATGCATCATCTTCCCGATTTTACGGGCAGAAAATTTGCTCATTTTATTCATTAAATATTCCGCGTCAGCCATAAAAACTGGCGAACTGATTGTATCAGTATTCACCTTCTTCGTCATGTCGATTGCCTTAGCGGGAGATAATAGAACTTTCATTTTTCAATTGCTTTGAAACAAATATAGTAAGAGATGCTTAAATTATTGGCCCTAACCCAACACCAATAATGAGTAAAAAACGACCACGACTACACTGACAAGATTCAAAACCAATCCTGTTTTTGCCATGTCGCTGATTTTCAATTCACCAGAAGAAAACACAATCGCGTTTGGCGGTGTTCCTACGGGAAGCATAAATGCGCAACTCGCAGCCAAAGTAACAGGCATACAAAGTAAAAGTGGATCGATATGAGATTCCAAGGCAAAGGTCGCCACAACCGGAATAAACACCGTCACCAAGGCCATGTTCGACATGATTTCAGTTCCAAAAATTGCAATGATGACCAATATCCCTAACAATACAAACAAAGGCGCTGAGGCATAATTTTCAAAGATTCCGGAAAGCTGTTGAATCACTCCGTTCACAGCTAACATTTTAGCAAGAGCAAGACCACCACCAAATAGGATTAAAATTCCCCACGGAAGCTTTTTTGTATCGGACCAAACCAATAATTTTTGATCTTTTTCTGAACCAGGAAGAAAGAAAAGTAAAATTGCACCGAGCACTGCGACTCCTTCATCCGTGTACTTAACACCTGTGTATTCAGTTAAAAGGGCTCTAAAAGACCAAAGCAATACCACAGCAAGGAACAATACCAAAACACGAATTTGATTCTTTGTCCATGGAATTTTTTCCTCCCTTACATTGTCGATTCTTTCTTTGCGTTCTTTTCCAAGAAGGATATAAAAGAATAAGAATACAACCGTCATCAATATGATGCTCAGCGGCAAACCGACTTTCATCCAATCTAAGAATGAGATATCAATTCCATAAGGTTTCTCCTCTAGAATTCCAGCCATCAATACGTTTGGAGGTGAACCAACAAGAGTAGCAATCCCACCAATACTTGCTCCGTAAGCCACTGCCAACAAAAGAAAGACTTTGAATTTCTTGCTTCCCGACTTCCCGACTTTAGAGAGAACTGCGAGCGCCATTGGCAACATCATTAGTGCTGTAGCTGTGTTTGAAATCCACATGCTGAGAAGACCTGTACTTAATAAAAAGCCAAGAATGATCCTCGACTTAGAAGTCCCGACCACTCGAATAATTGCTTCGGCGATTTGTTTATGAACATCCCATTTCTCTAAGGCCAAAGACAATACGAATCCACCGAAGAATAAATAAATATACTTGTGACCATAAGCCCCGGTCAAATCGGCTGAATCAAGAATACCCAATGGGATGGCGAAAATGAAAGGAAACAGAGCTGTTACATAAATCGGAACAACTTCAAACAGCCAAAAAACAACCATCAATCCTGCGACGGCAATGGCGTACCAAAATTTGGTCTCATTCATCTCAGTAGCTTTGTCGTCTACTGGAGCGAGTAGCAGAATCGTTGCGAAAACGAACAACGTCGCCACAATAATCATTGTCTTTAAATTCATTTTTTCCATAGGTGAACTAAAATAGTTTTTTTAATTCATTATTATGAATTGAGAATTATTAATTGATCAAAGTGGTCAACATTATTCAAGGGAAGCCATGAATTCATAATTCTCAATTAATAATTATCTATCCTTATATTTGCAGCATGGAATTAAAACGTCTCAATAAAGCTATTGCAGAAACTGGTTATTGTTCGCGCAGAGCGGCAGATCGACTCATTGAAGATGGGATTGTGAAAATCAATGGAGTACTCGCTGAATTGGGCACTAAGGTTTCTCACAGGGACGTGATTACTGTTGGCGAAGAAGTCATTACGAAAGAGGTTCGTGACATTTACCTTGCGTTCAACAAGCCCATGGGAATTGAATGCACAACGGATGAAGACATTCCAAAGAACATCATTACGTACATCAATTATCCGGAACGAGTATATCCTGTTGGACGATTGGATAAGCCGAGTGAGGGCCTTATTTTGATGACAAACGATGGTGATATTGTCAATAAAATTCTGCGTTCTAGAAACAATCACGAAAAGGAATACGTTGTTGTGGTTGACAAAGTAATCACACAAGAGTTCCTAGATGGAATGAGCAACGGCGTTCCTATTTTAGAGCAAGTCACGAAAAAATGTAAAGTTTCAAAGGTCGATCCGCGTTGTTTCAATATCGTTTTAACGCAAGGTTTAAACCGCCAGATTAGGAGAATGACTGAGCATTTTGGATATGAAGTTAAAAAGCTAAGACGTGTTCGAATTATGAATATCGAATTGGGAGGTCTTAAAAAAGGTGAATACCGTGATTTGACGGAGAAGGAATTCACGGAATTGAATGAATTGATTGGAGATTCGAGTAAGACGATAGATTAGTTTCCCCTTCAAAAATCAATTTTCTTTTATTCACTAAACCTCTACCGCTTAAATTATCGAACTTTCGATAATTCAAGTGCTCATATTTCAGGTTATAGATTTTTAAAAAAAATGACGGAGTTAAAGAGGATTTTAAATCATAGATACAAGAACTTTTAGACACAAAAAATAATTTATCCGATATTTCAAAAGATATAAAGTGGTACTAATACGAACTGCACAATGCGGCGTTTTTTGTTCGGAAAATTAATTTTGGTTAACAGCACAATCCTTACCTTCGAAAAAACAATATTTACAAAGAACCTTACGAGGTTCCTAACTGCAACTCCTGATAATAACAAATTGAAAGAATTAATAAATAAAATAAAAAACCGCATCCCCTTAAGCCCAGAAGCCGAAGAATTTCTTTATTCCCTATCGAAAGAGAAAACACTTCCCAAAGGAGAAGTATTAATCCGCCAAGGACAAGTTGTAAAGAAAACATTCTTTGTCACAGCAGGTTGTTTAAGATCATACTGTATTGATAAAAACGGGAAAGAACACACCTTACTATTTGCAATTAAAAACTGGTGGATCAGCGATTACATAGCTATTCACACTGATGAGCTCGCAACTCTTACCGTAGAATGTCTTACAGAATCGAAAGTTATTGAGTTCAATGTTAAAGAACTGGATGGAATTCATACACGTTTCCCAGAATTCGAATCGTATCAAAGACATAATTTAGAGCGTCACGTAGTTAGTTTGCACAAGCGTATTTTGAATCAACTACAATTAAGTGCTCCAGAGCGATATGATTTGTTTTTAAAGGAATATCCCGACATAGAGCAACATACTCGAAATTTTCATATCGCATCTTACCTAGGCATCACGCAACAAAGCTTGAGCCGTATAAGAGTTGAAAAAGCAAAAAAATAGCTTTCTTACCATAGGGTGATTTTTACCCGCTCCCCCTACTCTATTTTTGTATCAACTAATTTTAAATCGATACAAGGATGAAAGCATTGCAATTAATAAAATACGGAGAAATTAAAGATAGCTTGGTCTTTAATGAAGTAAAAAAACCAACCATTCAAGCAACCGACTTACTTATAGAAATTAAGGCAGCTGCGATTAATCCAATAGAAAAAAGTATTGTAATTGGAAACCTACAAGGCATGCTACCTATTCCACTTCCGAGCACCATCGCTTATGACGTTAGTGGAATTGTAGTTGAAACTGGAGATGACGTAAGTAATTTTGAAATTGGAGACTTGGTTTATTCTAGAGTACCTCAAGAACAAATGGGAACTATTGCGGAATATGTTGCTGTAAATAGTATGGCAGTATCGAAAAAACCTGGGAACATCACTTTTGAAGAAGCAGCCGGCTTACCTCTAGCAGGACTTACCGCATTACAATCTTTGAAGTATGCTGGAATAAAAGAAAATGACAAAGTACTTATTCATGCAGGTTCGGGCGGGGTTGGAAGTTTTGCTATTCAGTATGCTAAAGCAAAAGGAGCTTATGTTTATACTACAACCAGCACAAACAATGTGAATTGGGTAAAAGAACTTGGTGCAGACAGAGTAATAGACTACAAAACAGAAGATTATAAAGCCATTGTAAAAGATGTTGATATTGTGTTTGATACACTTGGAAAAAACTACGCATTGGAAGCTTTTCAAGTTGTTAAGCAAGGCGGAAAAGTAGTCAGTGTAGTTGGTCCCCTTGATGAAGCCAGTGCTGCAAGTTTTGGTATACCTGACTACAAATTACCAGAAGAGTTAGCAAAACTAAGTAGCGATAAAAATGCGGATTACAAATTCATCTTCATGCATCCAAACGGACTGCACTTGAGTGAAATAAAATCACTGATTGAAGATGACAAAATCAAACCAATCATCGATAAAGTTTATCCATTCTCAGAAAGTATTGAAGCTTTCACACATCTTGCATCAGGAAGAGCAAAAGGAAAAATTGTTATCAAGATAAGCTAAGACTTCATCCCATTTTTCAAAAAATAATCCCGAATTAAAAATATTGATATGCTAAAAAAAATATTAGGCATTGCGCCAAAGTTAGAACCGGATGGGTCTTATAGTCCATCAAAACTTGCTTTAAAGCTAGCAACGGTTCAAAAAACTGATTTTGAAAATATTTCATACAAGAAATACCAAGGAAAGAAGTCCAAGATTTTGGTGATTTTCACTGAGCAAAAAAACTTAAAAATGAAGAATGGCAAACTTTTTTCTACAGGTAACCATCCCGTTGAAGCTCTATTGCCAATGCTTCATCTTAAAAATGCTGGATTTGATTTTGAAATAGCTACACCAACAGGGAAGCCTGTCGTTTTTGAAATGTGGGCTTTTCCTGAAAAAGATGAACATGTAAAAGCAATTTACAATGACCTTAAATCTCATTTTGAAAAGCCGCTAAAACTAACGGACTTTATTGAAAACTCATTGAATGACGTAGCTTCTTATGCCGCAGTATTTGTGCCTGGAGGACATGGAGCAATGATCGGAATTCCTGAAGATAAAAACGTAGGGAAATTATTGAAATGGGCACATGAAAGTGATTTGTTTACGATTACTCTTTGTCATGGACCGGGTTCTTTATTGTCAACGACACTTAACAATCAGAAATTTATTTACAAAGGATACAAGATGGCCGTGTTTCCTGATTCTGTAGACAAAAAGACACCTATGATTGGTTATTTACCCGGACAAATGCCTCATGGGTTAAGCGAAAAACTAAAGGGTTTAGGAGCCAATATTGTAAACACCAAATCAGACAAGACTGTTTGTGTAGACAGGAAGTTAATAACTGGTGCAAGTCCTTTAGCTTCCAATGAATTGGGAAAACTTGCAGCAAAAACCTTGTTGGAGGAATTGATTTAAAAACTACTTATACCAATGTATAAGAGCAAAAGCAGTTTGGGTTCATACTCAAACTGCTTTTGTGTTTTAATTACCTTACAACAGTATTCTTAAAGAACAATTGAGACGTGATGTTCTGGTAGATGGATTCGAATTATTTAAGGACAAAAGAAAATTGTTGTACTCTCAATTACCAATTGGGTCGTTATGAATAATTGCACTAACCACAGCACTTCACACCTCAAAGCGGTTTAGTTTACGAGAGGTCACTAATATTTTAAAACACTATTTCTCAAAAGCTTAATCCCTTTTTCTTACCTTCGGAAAACAATTTTTCGTTAAGCACCTTAAAGGGCTCTCAACTGAAAACGATGAAAAAACTGATGCTACTACACCTAATCAAGACCATTGAAAAGAATTAACTTAATTTTCATTCTACTAGTTTGTTCAACTATAGCTAACGCGCAAGACTACATAGACCTTTTCAAGTTCGACTACGCCATTACTCCCGTCAATAAATTTGACACCACAGAAGCCGCAACTAGGCTTCAGGAAATAAATGGAGACCTGACCATTCCAATTGCGATTAATGACAATTTTGCGCTCTTAACAGGAGTCACGTATGAGAATGTCTCAGCCTCTTTTAATCCTGATCGTACAATAGAATCCATGACAGGAATAACCGTCAAACTTGGTGCGAATATTAAATTCAATTCAAAATGGAGTGGCACCTACTTGCTCCTTCCTAAAGTATCTTCAGATTTAAAGAAGATCTCCAATCGTGATTTTCAATTTGGCGGCGCTGTGCTAATGAAATACACAAAATCAAGCAACTTCAGTTACAAGTTCGGTGTCTACACAAACAATGAACTTTTCGGCGCATTTATCGTTCCAATATTTGGATTTTACTACATAAGCCCCTCTCAGAAATTTGAAGCAAAAGTACTTCTCCCACTCGCTGCAGACCTCAACTATTCGATAACGAAAAGTGTTCGGTTTGGGCTAAACTTTAGAGGACAAGTAAGAACTTATAATGTAAATACGCCTGTGGAAATCGAAGCGAATCGGTATTTGGCAAAATCTGCGAACGATGTTTACGCCTATTGCCAATATGGAATGAAAAATGGTTTAAATTTCCAACTGGGATTTGGGCGGTCTTTCGCAAGATCGTATCGGATGTACAACGAAAAAGTTTCCTTGGGAATTCCACTCTACTATTTTGGAAACAACCGCACGCAACTCAATACAGATTTTTCTGACGGTTGGCTCTTCAAAGCAGCTGTTTTTTACCGATTGAAACTAGGGAAGACTGCAGCAAATTAGGCCAAGAGCAGAGAGAAGCCAAATACCGATTTACTGGTCGAATAATCAACAAAAAGTCGTTTTATTTCCCTTTAAAAAAAGTGATTAAACCCTACTGTAAAACCTCCTTGACTCAAATCTTCAAGATTGAATCCATAATCAAATCGAACGACGGCTCTGTACAAAATTCGAGTCTGCAATCTGAGGCTTAATCCAGAATAGTAATACGAATTTTCATTTTTAAAGGTCTCAGAAAATGCGGCTCCTCCAGGCCTTAAATAGGCAACATCCGTAAAAGCGCCCAACTGACAGAACGCCCATTTGTGTTTAATAATTGTATGTAAATACTCTGCATTAAACGTAATCAAAGCTGTGCCTCTTGCAACGCGATCTCCACTTCCTCTCACATTTACAAACCCATCGACAACAAATGGCGCAAACGGACTGTCTCTGTTCGTCGCAATTCCAATTTGATTTCGAAAGGACAAATTCCCACGCTTTTTAATTGATTTATAATACCGAAGATCGTTGGTGATTTTCGCGAAACTTGCGCTCTCCATTTCGGGTGTTGAAATTATTTCTGAATGGATATGATTTGAAAGTCCATCGCGGCGTTCAAAATGCGTGTTCACTCTGGAATAAGTAAAGGTATTTCGCACTTGATATTTCATAAAATCAAATTCATCACCCACCACAAAGCTTTCATCTTGAAACATGATGTCTCGATCATTGTTCTTATAACGCTCGTACATGATCATTCCTCCCAATGATGTTTTCCAATACCTGTTCAGCCAATAAAAAAGCGCTGATGAAACGTGGTAATTATCGAAATCAAAACGAACAGATTCATTGTTAAAATAGAGCGGCTCTATCGTTGAGTATTTCCCAATGAACAACTCATGCCCTGTTCGGTTGTTTTTATGCCTTGGTGCGGTCTGAAAGAATTTAATAGAATGTCGGTCGTAATACTGATAAAGAACTCCGATCGTTTGCGCTCTTCCAAGGAAGTTAATATCCGTTACTCCAATGGAAAAGTTAAACTTATTATTCGTTGTTATATCTGAGACAACGGGGTACACGTAATGCGCCTCATCAATAATAAAACAGAGCGTTGCACTTGAATCTTCGTGCCATTCAACGCGGTGTTCCACATTAAAAAACAAGTTTAAATCCTTGAGGTATTGTTCATTTCTTGAAATGTTCTCAAATGAAACTGTATCTCCTGCGTTGATGTCCAATTGCTGATCGAGATAGTCGGGTTTTGTACGCGTTAAATTCTCGTAGACAACATCGCGGATCGTTTGCCCTTCGACATAAAGAGACAGCAACAGAATTGATATTGAGATTAAAAATTTCACTAATTCGTACTGAAATTTTGCGTTCCCATGCTTCTCACCCAATTGTCTTCATCCACGCCCATATTGAGATAGCTGTAATTTTCATTTGGATTGAGCGATGGATTTTGAACTGGAGTAACATTCAATACAACTTCACTTAAATCGTAAAATTGCCAATTCTTCACTTCGGTATATGTTCCACTGATAAAGTTGTTTGCCGAATCACTGATCAAAGAAAAGTAAATGACATTGCCTTGCGTTGGATCATTCGTCCAATCAAACGAGGGCATGATTCCATTTTCAGTTACCAAGATTTGACTCGATATTTCAACCGTTGGAAGGGAATTGGCAAGAATAACGATTGGATCGCTAATGTGCAATTTGGAAGCCGTTGTATAGCAGACGATAAACCATTTTTCTGAATTGATTGCTGGCGATTTAAAATGTCCCATTCTGCCATTAAACAAAGAAACGTCATTTAAACTTGACGCTTCGTAGTTTCCAAAATCGTTAGGATCTAAGCCTTCAGCTTTGAGTTCAAACAATTGCGCCTTGGAAGCACCATCGACATTGTAGTAAAAGATAGAGATTGGATTCTCTGAATCTCCCATAAATTCTGTCGTATTTCCACCAGCACAGGCGATCAAGTAATCTGTAGATAGTTCAGAATTATCATTAACAAAGCGTTCCAAATCACTAGCAATCTTGTCTTTAGAACAGGATGAAATTAAAACGAGCAATAAAAAAATAAGACTTACCCTAGAAATCACTTTGTAATATATTTAATACCAAGATTGAAAGTGTTTCCTATACCTGAATTAACTCCCCGTACAAAGTTAGTGTAAAGCAATTCTAATGTCAAATTTGACGTGGGTTGGTATTTGATTCCACCACCAACAGATGAATAATTCATTGAAATCACCCAATCATTTGACTCTAGTGGAAAGATGTCATACGTGTGTCTTGTGACGTGCTGGGCAATTCCGTAAACCGTCCATTTAGGAGTCAGGAAATAACTTCCGATCACACTAACAGGCAAATCCATGTGTGTAATTTGCTCCTTGTTTCTTCTAATTCTAAACAATAAATCAACTTCAGCGAACAACTGAAAATCGCCCCAAGTCTTCGTATAAAAGAATTGATTCCAAGAAACGAAACGGTTCCAATCCGACCAGTACAAGTTTCCTTCACCAGAACCATCAGGATTCGAATACCCTTCTGGATGTTCAATAGTTGGAATCAAAAATGTCGATTGAATTGTGAAATTACTTACGTTTTTAAATGGCGAGATCTTGATTCGTGGCCCGATAGAAGATATTCCAAATCGAGTTGAATCGTTGTTCTTAAAGTCAAATGCTCTCCATGTTCCAGAAAAAGTGGAATCCGTTGAAGATGCTGAACTTTTAAAATTAATATCCAATCCAACATTTATCCGTTTGTTCTTGCTGATACCATAAGTTACTTGTAAAAGCGACGTAGCGAATGTTTCTCTAAACCCTGAATAATCAACACCGAGCCAATTGGATTTTGTCTGTGTGTAAACAGTATTGAATAGTGTGAAATCCCAAGATCCTTTGCTCAATAAACTTCCTGCGGTGAATCGTTGTAAATCTAGTTTTGGAACTGGAATTTCTTTTAAAAACAAATCAGTAATTCCTTCTTTAGGGATACCTGATCCAAATTCGATAGAATCAATTTTATTCAACGTCCAATCGTATGGATAGTATTTGATTTTTTTCGACTCTAATTTCGTTGTTCGGTATCTATTAATGTAATCGACTTCGCTTTTGCCGTCAATTTTAAAATCACCTCGGTACCAATTGAAAATTTCCGAAAGGTAAACGTTTCCATCCTTTTCGTAAATGAAGTTTGCATCGTTCAACGCTCTATTGCTTTGCAACTCTAACTGTTCGTCTATATTTATTGGTGTATAAGCAAAACTCGCAATTGTTGGGCAACCTAGGGCACCACAAACAAGAACAAAATGATATCGAGGATCGCTGTACTTCTTTCTTAAGATCTCATTTTCAAGATGATTCAACGTCATTTTTTCACCAGCAACCTTATATTCTGTAACCTCGAAAAAACCATTCACGTCCTGAGGAGATGAAATTGGAGCGTTATCTACAACTTGTTTTATTACAATCAAATTGTAAGAATTGATCAACAAGGCTTTCGTTGCGTTTGTATCCAAAGATTTCAGATCAACGTTTTCTATGAAGCCTAGCAAAGAATTCAATTCACCACTATTGTTTACAATAGCCGGATAATTAACCCTGCCATCATCCGTGTGCGTTTCAAGAAAGGTGTTTGTTCTTTCAAAGAAATTGTGGATTGATAACTGAGAAGTCCCAATAAAAGGGATTATGAGGAGAATAGAGAAGAAAAATAATTTCATTTGAACTAGAGTAATTGTCGTTTTATAATGCACTAAAAGGTTAAGACTCGTGCAAATGTAATTCATTACAAATTATTTATCCACAGAATCCTCAATTCTTGGACTGCTACCATTTACATAAATAAAATACCACTGAACCCATTCGTTTTATGATAAAGGCTTAATATCAGTACCTTGTGGAGATAAACTACACACATGAAAAAAATATTTTACGCTCTAATCGCTGTTTGCTCTGCAACGGCTTCATTTGCTCAAGGACCTGTATACAACCGATGCATGTCACCTCAAGCTATTCAATATCAGGAAAATATCACACCCGGATATGTTCAAGACATCACTTCTGTATTTAACAATGCAAACGCGTATGTTTCGAATCCTGAGGCGAAAGTAAACAGTACATATACAATTCCAGTTGTGGTTCATATCGTTTATAACATCGGAGCTCAGAATATTGACGATTCAGTCGTTTTTAATCAAATCCAGAGTTTGAATGACGATTACAACCGTGAAAATGCAGATACAATTAACATGCGCTCGGATTTTGATATCGTTGCAGGAAATCCAAGCATCAAATTTAAATTGGCGCAAATCGATGAATTCGGAAATGCGACGACTGGAATTACGAGAACGAATACGCCCCTCGCCTCTTTCGGTTCACTTGCAATCGTCGGTGGAGATTTTAGTGATCTTGAGATGGTAAAAAGCACTGCTGATGGCGGTCAAGATGCTTGGGATCAATCGAGGTATTTAAATATTTGGGTGTGTAATATGTCTGTGAACTTTTTAGGACAAGAAATCACTGCGCTTCTAGGATACGCGACACCACCATCTAATTTGCCCAACTGGCCTCCAGGTTCTACGGCTGGAATTAGTGATGGCGTTGTAATTCAATACCAAGCCTTTGGAAGCAACAACCCAAACATCCTAGATGCAGGTGCTGGACCGATTCAAGTTCTAGGAAGAACATGTTCACACGAAGTGGGACATTACTTAGGATTGCGTCACATTTGGGGCGATGGAGATTGTACAGCACAAGATGGAATTGACGACACACCGAACGCAGCAGATCAATCTCAACAAGATTGTGATCCATCGAAAAATACTTGTGTGGATAACATTCAGGGAATTGATTTACCGGACATGATTGAAAACTACATGGATTATTCATCGGAAGAATGCCAGAATAGCTTCACGCAAGGCCAAGTGACTTTGATGCACGGTGTATTGGAAGATCAGCGTTATGACTTGGTTCACGGAAATGCTGCTTCCATTGATGAAATCAAAGAATTGGCTTGGATGATTTCGCCCAACCCAACGGATGGAGAAATTACAATCAGTTCAATTGACCCAATTCAAAACATTCAAATAATTTCTCTCGCAGGAAGAATTGTCAAACAAATTCAACCGAATGGAAATGAAACTATTATCGATTTACACAATCTTGAAAGCGGAATTTATTTCGTAACGATTGAGTCGAATGGTGTTCATTCAAGCCAGCGAGTTGTCGTAAAATAAGCAACACCTAACAAATGTTGAGCCCCCTTTTCTCTTGAGAATTGGGGGCTTTTTCGCTAAATAAGAAGGATGACTACCGTTGTGAAAAAGTTGGAGCGCATCCAATACTCAATTTAGAGAATTGCTTGAAGAATTCATTGATTGTACTGAGGATCATTTAAATGATCGGTATTTTCAAGATGAAATAGAGTATTAAGATTTTAAAAGAGCAGCCTTATCAAGGAACGATAAACTTCCCTTTCACATCAGACTTAATGCCATCTGGGTGTATGTAATAGAAATACATTCCCGATTCAAATTCAGATGCATTCAACACGAAAAATGCAGATATTGTTTGCTCTGACTTCACAAGTACACCTGCGCTTGAATACACATTCAATGTTAAAAGAGCATTTGCATCGTTCTTGAAAAACAATTCAGATCCTTCTGCAATTGGATTGGGTCGTATCAAAGCATTATTAGAACCTAGATCAATAACCTCAGCGTTAACGATCCATGAAAAGCCAATTCCGCCTAGACTTAAACGATAATAGTTGACTTCGTTTTTTACAGGATCGATGTGTGTAAAATCATATTCGATTTGTGATTGTGAACTGCCACAAATTCCTTCAATACTACCAATCTTAGCGAAGTTGACTGAATCAATTGAATGAAGAATCTCAACGCCATTACAGGTATTCCCTTGCCTGATTGCAAATGTCAAAAGCACCTTTCCATTAAATTCACTGGCCGAAAAATCGTTAATCACATCTTCGTTCTGAGACAAAGAAGTAAAGCCAATCAACATAAAAAGTAAGACGGATGCGATTTTCATAACATCTAATTTAACGCATTGAATCCAAATTACTTACAATTGGACTGTTAAAATTAGGCGTTCACCTTAGCATTCGCCTCCATCCAGCCACCGCCATTCTCGCATTCCAAACCTTTTGCTGAAAAGTACTGAGTCGCTTGACCGCTTCTTCCTCCGCTTGCGCAGCAGAACATAACTGGTGCTTCCATTGCCATAATTTCATCTTCTCTTCCTTGCACTTCTTGCAAAGGGATATTGATTGATCCTGCAACGTTTCCTCCTGCAAATTCTTCTTTCGTTCTTACGTCAACAACTGTATATTTCATCTTAATTATCTTTAATTTCTATGCAAAGTTAATCCATGGAATCGTTTTCAATGTAACATATGTCACAAATTTATCATTGAGGAAATGCAGTTTTTAAAATAAAATCCTTTTTCTTGCTTACCTTTCCATTGATTCGACATCTATAGAAAAACAAGTGAATGATTAGGACCGAAACACAGTCATTGGACGTAAACAAAGAACTAAGGAAGCTCTACAAAAAGTGGCCGGATGTTAAGCGTTTTCTAAAGTCTAAAGGTTGTAATTCTACTGATGCCGAAGATATATTTCAGGAAGCTTTGCTCATTTTTACTCGAAAAATGGATGAACCTGACTTCGAACTCACGGTTGATTCTTTTCATTATGTGAAGAACACATGCAAATTCATTTGGTACAATCAGAGTCGGAAGGAAGGGAAACACCATCACAGTGAATTGCACGACAATTTTACGGAGGAGGAAGATGACGAATGGCTTCAAAAAGAATTGAAACTAAAAAGTATCGAAGACGCTTTATCTCAGATAGGGGAACAGTGTCAGAAAATTCTTCAACTATTTTATGGCTTGGGATTGAACATGGTTGACATCGCTAAGAAGGTTGGACTTCGCAACGACAAGGTTGCTAAAGCTCAAAAGTACCGGTGCATCAACAAAGTGAAAGAGATCGTTTTGAATGATTCGAACAACCAACACACTCATCAATAAAGCCAGGAATATGACTTCAAATGTTACAAAAATAATAGATCAATATTTATCTGGCGAATTAAACGCTGAGGATAAAGCACTCTTTGAACAAAAGATTGCCAACAATGCTGAATTACAGGAAGACGTTCGATTGCAGGAATCAATCAATGAAGGCGCCAAGCGAGCAGTGCAAAGAGCACAAGTGCGAAAAGCCGGAAGGAAATACCATTACCAAAAACTATTGAAATGGTCTGGAATGAGCGTGCTAGTAGTGGCAATTGCTACCGTGGCGACATTGTACATAATCAACCCGCCCGTATCTGATCCTTCAACTGAGATCACTCAAGTTTCTCAAGAATTGAAAAATGAACTACAAGAGTATGCTGGAATTAGTAATTTACCCATTCAGTACTTTCCAATAGCACCAGATGGTGGAGTTGTTCTTTCAAAGAAAGGAGTAATGTTGTCCATTCCCAAAGCAGCGTTTTTACTGAATGGAAAGCCATACAATGGCCCTGTTGTTGTTCAATTTCAGGAAGCAATCACGGCAAGCGATATTATTAAAAGTGGATTGAGCACAATGGCTGGAGATCACTTACTCGAAACGCAAGGAATGTTTGGAGTGGGCGGATTTACACCTGATGGAAGAGAACTGGAGTTCAATCCTAAAGTTGGTGTCTACATTCAAATACCGATTGATGAATACAAGGATAAAATGCAGTTGTTTGATGGTGTTAAAAAAGCCGATGGTACAATTGATTGGCAGAATCCTGTTCCGCTAGAGAAGATTCCAGTTCCCGTTAAAATGAGCAAACTGAACTTTTACCCTGCCGGATATGAGGACTTTCTTGACTCTAAAAAATGGAAACAAAACAAATGGAGCCGTGACAGTTTGTATTTGAGCTTGGAAAATGATCCTGAGAAGAAGATATCATACGTTTTGCCATCTGAGCCAAGTATTTCACAAATACAAGTAGAACCAGATCAGATTACTGAAGATCCAGATCCAATTCCGGGTATGAAAATCACCCTTGCGGAACGCGATTATTTATATAGCGATAACAGAGAGATTCAAGATCAAATGACAGCAGAAGAGGCTATTCGTCTTTCCCAATGGGAAGAAGGACCGCGTTATGAAGAATATTTCAAAAAAATGAATCCAGATGCTGATCCTGAGAAGGCTGCATTTGGCTCAACTGAAAATCCAAAATCAACTCCTAAAATTGTCTCTACTGAAACGACTGAACCAGATATTGAGTCTGAATCAAACAATAATGACGGAATAGCGACTGCAAGCGCAAGCCCGAGCACGAGTAATGCGGAAGTTACCATAACCGTTGCTGATAGTGTGGCAAGCGGATACTATTTGGCGCCATCAAAAGTGCTGGCATTTTGGAAAAAGGAATTCAACAATACAAATCTTGCCACACACGATTTTGAGAAGCGCGTTCAAGTCATTCACAAAAAATGTTTTCAAGCGAATGTCATTATTGACAAATACACTTCTCAATTGCGAAAGCCGATGTGGAAAATCGATAAGGAAGTTGCTGCAATGGGGTATCCTGAATTTGAGGAATTCGCTACAGAAAACATAGGTGTAATGAATGCACAAAACCCGCACATTAAAGGACTTCAAGCTTTTTATGAGAATGGAATCAATAAATTTAAGAAGCTAAACAAAACCTATCAAAACCTTGAGAATAAACGCCAAAGCGACTGGGACAAAGACATGTCCAAGGAAAGGTCCAATGAGCAAACGCGTAAAACAAAACGCACTGCAACTTCTTTGGCTCAGGAGTCTAAGTTCAACATGAACAACATTAAGAAACACTTGAGCGGAAAGTCGCGAGGATTCACTATTCGAAATGGAAAAGGGCCTGTTATGAAAAACATTGATGCTTACGTTTCTGCTTCTAAAACAGGCCAAAAGACAATGGCCGTGATTGATCCAATTTCAGGTGATCAAGCAAACGTTAAATACAACAACTTCAATTTTGAAGTTCCAAATGCAGATCAATATTTGAAATTACACACGTATGTTTTCCCTAATAAAATCAAAGCGTTTCAGCGAATTACGGGTAAAGATGGAAAGTTCGATTGCAATTTAAATGACGGTATGGTTTACGATATCGCAGTTGTTGGAATCACGAAGGATGGATACGAATACTTCCAGAAAACAAGCATCAAAAAAGGAAGCTTAGGAAGCATTGAAATGAAACGCGTTTCGGAGGCCAAATTAGATGCGAGTGTCAAGCAATTAAACCGCAAGCGGACTTCCCGACCGATGAGAATTGACAATGAAATGAATTGGCTGATTAAAGAGCACAAAAATTATAAGGAACAAAAAATGAGAATTGATATGGCTATTTTTAGAAGAGAGCTTAAATCCAAAGCATTCCCTTGTTCGAACTCAGAATCGGCACCTGTGGATAACGATGTTGTGGCAATTGTAATTACCCCTTCTCAAAAAACTGCCACAACGGTTCCTGAGGAACTGGAGCTTGGACTTTAACAGATTCTTTTGTTGTTGGGTGACTGAATTCTAAAATTCGTGCATGCAAGTGAATTGAGGCATCTTTGTTTGAACGACGCGCGCCGTATTTCACATCGCCTTTGATGATACATCCGATATTCGCCAATTGACAGCGAATTTGATGGTGACGACCAGTTTCAAGTTCAACTTCTAGCAAATGGTATTTGTCGGAAGACGCTACCCATTTGTAATTCAAGATCGCTTTTTTCGAACCGTTCGTTTCCGTTTCGCTGGCGTATGATTTGTTTTGCTTTTCGTTCTTCTTTAGGAAATCCACAAGTTGGCCGCTCTTATTCGTTGGCATTTTTTCAACCACCGCCCAGTATACTTTTCGAGTTTCGTGGTTTCTAAACTGCTCGTTCAATCGCGAAAGACCTTTACTTGTCCGAGCGAAAACCAAAGCACCACTCGTTGGGCGATCCAATCGATGGACAACGCCGCAAAATACATTTCCAGGCTTGTTGAACTCTTCTCGAATGTATTCCTTTACATGTTCTGACAATGGCGTGTCTCCGGTTTTATCTCCTTGAACAATATCGGAAGCACGCTTGTTAACCACGATAGTATGATTGTCGAGATGTAAAACCTGGATTGTTCGATGGTTCGATTGTTCGATATTTCGGTTTACTTCGTTCATTTTCTTTTTTAACCGCGGAGGCGCAAAGGCACTATTTTTTTTTTTATTTTCTAATTTGGCGCAAGAATTTTATAAATAAAATTCAAAATGTTTCATCAATTACGAATTCATAATTATGAATTAATACTGTTCTTCCTCATTCGGAAAATCTCCACTTCGAACATCATTGATATATTCCTTAAAAGACCCCGTCATTTGCTCATACAGATTGTTGTACTTACGCAAGAACCGTGGATTGAACTCATTATTGATTCCAAGCATGTCGTGAACAACTAAAACTTGTCCGTCAACTCCGCCACCAGCGCCAATTCCAATAATAGGAATCGTTATTTCTTTGGCAACTTGAGTTGCTAATTCAGCCGGAATTTTCTCTAAAACAATAGCAAAACAACCTGCTGCTTCCAACGCTTTCGCATCTTCAATCAATAGTGCCGCTTCGTCTTTTTCTTTCGCTCTTACAACGTAGGTTCCAAACTTATAAATCGACTGAGGCGTTAACCCCAAGTGTCCCATAACTGGAATTCCTGCTGTCAAAATACGTGTGATTGATTCAAGAATTTCTTGTCCACCTTCCATTTTTACAGAATGCGCACCCGATTCTTTCATAATACGAATTGCGCTTGACAAAGCCTCTTTCGAGTTTCCTTGATACGATCCAAATGGTAAATCCACAACCACAAGCGCTCTATCCACTCCCCTAACAACTGAAGAAGCGTGGTAGATCATTTCATTCAACGTAATAGGAAGCGTCGTCTCATGACCCGCCATTACGTTTGAGGCTGAATCACCGACAAGGATGACATCAATTCCGGCATTATCAATAATCCGAGCCAT
>JAWUWJ010000169.1:0-7757 GCA_034111925.1 Crocinitomicaceae bacterium | reverse complement strand
GCGATAATGAGTCTATAAATTTGCTCCGTCAATGGATCGCTTTTGCAGAAAATCATTCCTCCAACTCTGAACTAGATCTTCCATTTGGTTTAAAAGCGGAAGTGGATGGAAACACAATTTCATTCGATCAAATTCAAAAATCACTACCAAATGCGCGTGAAGTTGCGACGCTTCAAAGTGTACTGGAAAATCGAGGTTGGGAAGTGAAGTACAATTGATTTCTATTAAACATGAACAAACTCATTGGTGTGTTATTCTTTGCAACGATTTCATTTTCGGCTCTCGCAAATAGTGGTTTGGACGCTTTACCAGCGATATTTATAATGACTCCGATTGTGACAATTTCACTAGTCGTATTTCTTTTCTCATCGCTGATTCGGTTTATTGGTCAGCCGGGAAGAAGAAGCCGGACTGTTCATGTAAGTGGATTTCTATTTATCATATCAGGCGGATTGTTTTTTTTGATGGTCGGAGTTCAAGATGCTGATTGGTACGCATTACTTACTATTTTAGGGGTAATTGCTTTCGTGTTGCTCATTATTTACTTGAACAATACGCTTGTAAAAGGCGAGTGATTTACAATTGGCTAGAATCCAATGATAGCAATGACAAAGAGATACTCCACTGATTAAACAAAAAAGGTGGTTTAGAGTTTAAAAAAGCAATACGATCATTTAAACAACGCAAGTAATCTACTCACTTAAAGCCAACAGTGCAAAACTCGCCAACCAATGACCGCCTTCATAATTTCCATCCGTTAAATCTGGAAGAGAGTAATTGAGATGATCATTCCCAATTTTTATCAAATGACCGTATTCAGGAAGCGTTTTGGCAATTCCAAACAAACACCACGCTCGGCTGTAATTCAACCCGTCTAAATGCACTAAATGACCGTCTGTTCGATCGGCTACAATTCCAGGTTCCAACTCAAAATCTGGATTTTTTAAATCTGGTAAGAATTTGTCCAACCATTTCTTGAATGCGTCTTTGGACAACACACGACGCATAATGTCCGCTTCTTCAAAACACGGTGAAAGGAAATCGTATCCACTCGGTTCCCATGCTAAGGGGCAATCTTGATCTGATAGATAAAAATCCTTAGCTCTCATTTCTACGAGAGTTTGTAGTTCTGAATTACCCATTGCAACTGCATAATCGTAAATCATTGTCATTGCGAAAGCCGTGTTGGTGTGCGTTCCTACTCGAATTGGATAATGCAATCTTGGCAGGAATTCAATCACTTTAGAAGCAATTAAATCCGATAAAGGTTGAAGCGTTTCTTCCAACTCCTTCGCTTTTGGATGGTCCCATGTATGGAGTTCTTCGGACAATTTAAGCAACCACGCCCAACCGTACATTCGTTCAAAGTTTCCCGATAGTTTTGGTGTGAAGTACGCTACTTCGCCTGCAATGTTTTCTTTCGTAATGTGCTGTGAAAGGCCTTCCAAAATCTGATCGTGTTCTTTTAAATCGGGAAACGATTTCGCCATTCTTACCAACGACCAATGTCCATGAACGGCTGAGTGCCAATCAAAACATCCATAAAAAGCGGGGTGTAATTCATCTGGTGATTTCAAGTCAAAATTACCTGCAATTACTTGGTTCAATTTGTTTGGGTATTCAATTTCAATACATTCTAGAGGCAATTGGACGATTCGCTCGGCTTGTGTCAAATCAAGTTTTAGTTGTTCTTCAGCTATTACTTGTTCGTTTTCTTCTTGACTTTCCTTAGTTTTGTCGCTACTAGAACAGGAAGCCAAAACAAGAATTGATACTAAAATGAGGGCATTTTTCATGTTTTAAAGATACAAAAAGTGAGAAGTGGCAGACTATTTGATTATACTTAATAAACCAAAACTAAAACCAGAAGTTATGAAGACAGCATTGAAAATTTCATTATTCGTATTAACATTCGCTGGTTTATTTACAGCTTGTAAAACGACAGAGGATGTAGCGACAACAGTAGAATCTCCAAACCAGGAGGTTGTATCTGAGGAACCTGCAGCAGAGGTTGATATAGACTCAGAAGTAGACTCATCGGCTAGAGTGTTTTTTGCAAGCATTGTCCGAAGTCCGTGTTACGGAAATTGTCCGACGTACAATATGACAATTTATGAAAATGGATTTGTTGAGTTGAACGGAATTCGTGGTGTTGAACTTATCGGAAAGTTTACAACGAAATTGAGAGAAGACCAAGTTCAGAATTTTAGAATTCGTGCAAATCGCGTTGGATTCATGGATATGGAAGATAAATACGATGGAATGGTTACGGATCTTCCTTCTGCAACAACAACAATTGTTCTAGAAGGAGTCAAGAAGTCTGTTTACCGCAGATATGATTTTCCACGGGGCATCCTTCAGTTTGAAGAATTATTCGACGCACTTCTTAAATCCCAAAAATGGGAAGCAGTAGAGAATGTTGAGGAGGATTGATTTTTCGATCGTTGGATTTTATACGTCTAACGATCAAAATTGGATTCTCTTTTTCAATCAATATTCTGGTCGTCTAACGATCGAAAAATCCAATATTCGGAATCCCTAATTGCCAGTTAATCATTATATTAGTGTGAACCAAAAACCACTATATCATGAAAGCATTGGGAATAATTGGCGTTGTCGTCGGTTTCGTTGCTCTTATATTGGGAGCCTATCTTCATTTTTCAGTAGTTCCTGCGGCGGAAATCGCAGATTCAGCAGACCAACTTGGGGCAGCACTTGGTGATACTTATTTTGGATCTGCTGAAGAGCATTTAAACCAGGACGTTATGACCGCTAAAATTGATTTTGGCAAGTATACGCTTCTATTGGGTGGAGTTGCATTCTTTTTAAGCATTGTTCCAGCCGTCAAAGGGCAAAAAAATGCTTGGGTTGGAGTTGTCTGTGGATTGTTCTCGTTTTTTGTTGGAGTATCTTATGGAACGCATCTATTTTCTTGAGGTAAATTTCAGTATTCGTTAGAATCAATTCAACAAAACGTCTTGTAACACTTCCATAAAAATGGATTTAATGTATCTTGCGGGCCACAACTAAGGTGAACATTATGCAAGACAATAAAATGCTGAATTACATTCAAGACGTATTAGATAATAAACCTACTGGCTGGTTGAGTCTAACAACACATCGATTAGATATTTATGATGAAAAATTGGCCAAAAGTCAATTCTTAGATCAGTTTGAAAACTTATTTAATGACAACAATTCTGAATCATCAGCACTAAGTGAATTGCCGACGGCTTTCGATTATATTCGATTGGGCCACCCATTGTCTTGTATTCTAGAATGGGCAATTGCTAAATTAAACAACCAAGAGCCAAATAATGTAATCTGTTTTTCATCAAAAACGGTTCCTGTTTTGGCCATTCTAAGAAAAAATCTACTAAAGAATAAGAACACTCAAATCATTTATTCAGGTGAATTACCAGAATTTTTTGACACTGAAATACTAAGAAGTGTATACGGCTATACATTTGATTTATTGAAGGTTGAGAACGCATCTGCGATTCCTGAGTTTGATGGTAGTACTATTTTCATTTCACAACAAGATGAAATTTCTTCCTTCGAGCTTACATCAAACATCGACTTTTTTATCAATGTTCATTCTCATTTGGGAAGTGTTTTATTGGTAAATGGTGAGCAAAACGAAAGTTACATCTCAGAAATTCAACACGTTCGAAGAAGAGAGACAATCGCAATGACGCCAGCCAATTCTCTTGCTGCTTTAGAGGCTTTAACAGAGAAGTCAGCTTCTAAGTCTCGGGAAAGTAATGCGTCAGATAAGGCAAGCGTTTTAAATTCAATTGCCGCCGTTACAGGTTCAAAAACAAAGGCGTTGGTTGCTTCAAGTGGACTTTCTATTCAGTATGCAATTTTAATGGGGCTCATTCACGATGCTCTAGAAAATCACAAAGGAAAAGCGATCAAAATTATTGTTCCTCCAAATTGTTACGGTGGAACAAATGATCAAGCCAGACGTGTTGCTGCTTGCATTGATAATGTTGAAGTGATGGATTTACCTGTTGATGGCGGAAACGATATGGTTCAAAGTATTGATCTCGTTTTGGCTAAAATTGCGAGCGAAGATGCCATCCCATATATCATCGCGGAAATTCCAACCAATCCTAGAGTTGAAGTTCCAGATCTTATCCAATTAAAAAATGTTTTAAGTCAAGAACGCAAAACGGCAACAGGTGAAATTGCAATCGATCCTGTTTTTATTTTGGATCAAACATTTTGTCCAAATGTGCACTTTTTAGGTAATGGTGAGATCCTCTCAACGGTTCGAACGATTTCATTTGCAAGTGGATCCAAATTTCCAAGTGGCGGGCAATGTACTGCTGGCTATTGTATTGGAAATACCAAAACGGACGCTTTGATGGAAAAAATAGAGTTACACCTCAATCTTTGCGACAACGAGGCGACAGATCTTCAATATGAAATCTTGGCCAAGCAATTGCCTTCAATGAAACAACGAATTCAAGATGCTTATAAGAATACGCGTGAATTTGTAAACTTCATCAACGATACTTTACCAGAGGCGAAAATCAATTTTGTTTCAGAAGAGTTGGCCGAACAAGGATTTACTCCATCGGTGTTTTCATTGGACCTTCCTACGAAGGGGAATACGGATGAAGAAAGAGAGTCTTATAAAAGGGCATTGAATCATAAGTTGATCAATTTAATGATTACAGAAATCCCGAATGAAAGCAAGTACTGTGTGAGTTATGGCCAGTTGAATGGATGTTATTGGACCATCCCTGCAACATCCACTCAAGGAACAACGAAAGAGGGCGACAAGGATTATATTGCTCGTGTCGCACTTTCTCCAAATATGGATCTTGAATTGCATAAGAAAGTCTTTTTAGATTTTGTTGAAAGCATTTGAAGCTATCCAAAGAATGAGAACTCATTTGACGTACATAGTAATTGCCCTTTTGGGGCTTTATTCGTGCTCAACTCCAGAAGAAACTGCACGTGCTCCATGGCCTGAAAAAATAACAAGCTTGGACAATGAATTGACAGTAGAACATTCTGTTGACACTGTTTTTGCTACAATTAATACCAAAGACCCTGAAAAACGTGGCAAATACCAATTGCAATTTACGACGAGCATTACGTCTCAGAAGGGAACTGTTCGAATCGAAGAGTTTGGAGGGTATCTATTAAAAAACAATGAATGGAAGCTTGCTTCAATCTATGATCGTCCTTTTAACAATGAAGAATTTGCCAAGTGGTACAGTTGTGAAAATGGCATCCTTACAAAGGGTGAAACCTATGCTGATAAAGATAATTGGTTAGGTAAAACAAATAAACTAACGAATGATACCATCGTTTCGCTTTGGTATTATATCGGTGTAAACGAGCAGGGTAAAAAGGTCGTGGGAGCGAAAGAAATTATTGGTGTCGCACGGGAGAAATAGACACCCAATTTCCTGGAACATCTGAGCCCAGCGTTTTGCTTCGCAACAACAGTCTTTGTTGAAGGCAATGTTTAAAGGCTTTTCTTACCTTTAAATCATCAATTTCGAATTTTAAACCAATTCCAATATGTATACCCAACGTGTCTTTAGTCCAATTAACGCCATTCAGTTTTCAATCATTCAGATTATAATTTTCACTGTCTACTCAACTCTAATCGTAGTTTTATTCACTTCCTACGGTTTTGAATGGTTGAAAATCCCGTGGGTTCCGTTAACATTGATTGGTACTGCTGTAGCATTTTACCTTGGTTTCAAAAACAACTCGGCATACGACAGAACTTGGGAGGCTCGAAAAATTTGGGGAGGAATCGTCAATTCAAGCCGAAGCTGGGGCTCAATGGTTAAAGGGTTTGTCACAGATGAATTTGCGTCGGAAGACGTTTCTCAAGCCGAAATTGAACAGATTCAAAAGCGAATGATCTATTTGCACATTGCCTGGTTGTATCGCCTGAAGCGACAATTACGCGTGATCAAACCATGGGAACACAGCCGGCGTTTGAACCACCGTTATCGCAAGCATATGGCAGAATTGTTTCCCAACGACGACCCAGAAACAGAATTAAAAAAATTCATGTCGTCCAAAGAGGTCGAGCATTTACTCAATTCAAGTAATCCTTGCACACGGTTAATTGACAAACAATCTGAAGATCTTCGCGATTTAAAACGCCGTGGTTTAATTGATGATTTCCGACACATGGAATTGCAAAAAATGTTGACTGAATTTTACACCCTTCAAGGAAAATGTGAGCGGATTAAGAACTTCCCGCTTCCAAGACATTACGCATCATTAAGCGTTTATTTTGTGTATATATTTTTATTCCTTCTTCCGCTCGGATTATTGTCTGTTTGTGATGCCGCAGGCGCTAGTAGCCAAACAATTTGGTTCGCAATTCCATTTTCGGTCCTGATTTCCTGGATCTTTTGGATGATGGAAGGCGCTGGAGATTATGCCGAAAATCCATTCGAGGGCTTGGCGTTTGATACTCCCATGGATTCGCTCACAAGGACCATTGAAATAGACATGCGTGAAATGTTAGGTGAAACAGATGTGCCTCCTCCAATTACTCCAAAAGAAGGGATTGTGATGTGATCATTTTGGAAATTGGACCGCTGCGCTCTTAGATATTAGAATTTAGACGGCCCGACGTCTAATTATCTAAATTCTAATCTCTTTTACAAACCAATTAAACCAAATAACGATGAATCTACTTGAAATTAAAATTCTTGAAACGGCCATAGCAGTTGTGCTCTTCTTTTTGATTCGGATCGTTATAATTGCATTGGTTAAAAGAACAGTAACCAAAAACTTACTAAAAAAAGTTCGGGGGAAAATTATCAGGAAAATTTTTCAAATCCTACTCACGTCAATTGCAGTCATTTTTTTGCTGACGGTTTGGGGTGTCGATCAATCTCAACTATTCATGTTTCTTGCGTCCGTAATGACTGTTATTGGAATCGCATTGTTTGCTCAGTGGTCTCACTTATCAAACCTTACTTCAGGCGTTATAATTTTCTTTAACCATTCCGTTCGGTTGGAGGACAACATAATTATTATGGATAAAGACTATAACGTGGAAGGCAGAATTAGCGATATTGGTTTATTCTTTGTTACCTTAATAACGAAGGATGACGAGGAGATTTCGTTGCCCAATAATGTATTCCTGCAGAAGATGATTAAAAAGCAAAGCGATCGTTAGATTTTGGATCGTTTCGCTTTTAGAGATTAGATCAGTCGCAAGCTCCTTTTTGGATCTTAGAATTTAGACGTCTAGCCATCTAAATTCTAATCTCTTTATTGAAACTTCGAAAAATCCAATGATCGGAAAATCGAACAATCGATCCTAATGTGCGTCCAACCAATTGTCCGCTACTTCCATTTCAACGTCCAACGGAACTCCGATTTCTACAGCAGATTCCATTTCATGTTTTACCAATTTCTGCAATGCATCGATTTCACTTTCATGAACATCAAAAACCAATTCATCATGTACTTGAAGTAGCATTTTTGATTTCATATTCGCCTCTTTCATTGCTCCATCAACGCCAATCATTGCCATCTTGATAACATCAGCGGCCGAACCTTGTATGGGTGCATTTACTGCATTTCGTTCAGCAAATCCTCTTACAACTGCATTGGCGGAATTAATATCCTTCAAATACCTGCGGCGCTTCATGATTGTTTCAACGTACCCGTTTTCACGCGCTTTGGTAATGGCCTCATCCATATATCCTTTGATCGTTGGATATTGAGCGAAGTAAGAATCGATAATTTGTTTTGCT
>JAWUWJ010000168.1:0-11143 GCA_034111925.1 Crocinitomicaceae bacterium | reverse complement strand
TATCTCTAAAAAAATGATTTTATTTGTAATAGTTAAACAAAGAACAATATGACACTTGACGGATTTTTTAGAGGGATTGGTAGCTTTATGCAATGGACGTTCAATCTATTGCATAACGATTTTCCATTGACTTGGTTTATGAATACTGCTGTAATCATACTTGGTTTCGTTGGGCTTGGTTACTGGTTAACCTTGCAGAGAAAAATGAATGCAAAAGCAAAAGAAGAAGGAAAACTCGTTTAAACGATTTATATAAAATACTGAAGCCCTTACCGATAATTCGGTGAGGGCTTTTTTGTGGTGTTAAATTAAAGAGTCACGCGATAGAATTGCTCTGGAGTAAGGAACTGTCAACGTCAAACATAAAGTAGAATAGTTAATCTAATTTCAACTGATACAGCCAATACCTCTTTCCAAAAATAGGATCGAGTTCTTTTACCTTTTTGAAACCCAAGTTTTCATAAATGTGTCTTGCGGCATCCATAAACTCTGATGTGTGTAAAGCAATAACTTCCTCGCCGTTTTGTGTCGCAAATTCGATACAGTGCTGAGTTAGTTTCTTAGAGATTCCGGCGCCACGGTACTTTGGATTTACACCAACCATTCTTATATAGCTCCAAGTAGTTTCAAAAATATCGGTTGGATTACCACGTGGAACAATATAGGCGACACCAATTATTTCATTCTCAATTTCACAAATAAAACATTTGGCTGCTTTTAGAATGTCCGTATAAGAACTGTCGGATTCTAGTTTTTCAGAAAGGATGTCCCAATTTTCCTGAGTCAACGTTTTTTCAAACTGACTATATGATAGAATAGCAAGCTCCTTCAATTGCTTTAAATCGTCCCTATTTCCTTCTCTAAATTGTAAGTTCATATTTTTCTTACTCCTAAAAAGGGGATAAACCCTTAATTATTTACGAAGAACACAGCGTTCGCAAAAAACAGTTTCCCATTTTCCCAAAAGCCTCTAAACAAAGGATTGTCGACCATATAAACAACGCTTCCTGCACCTGCATTCTCAACGCCGAAAATCAAACTAGTGTCTTGTAGTTTTTGTGCTCTCGCTCCTGCAAACCCTGCAATCGGAACTGGATTCTCTTCAAGGTAAACAACATTGGCTCCATCTGGAAGAAGTTTAAACGTACCTGCGTCATATTTCAGTGAAAAGTAAGAATCACTGTATCCAAATGCCAATGGGTGTGTTGGGTCAACTTTGCATTTATAGATGGCACCCTGAATCAAATTCGTAAGATCTGTTCTGTCGTTTTCAGAGTAGACTGCATGTGCATTTTCGTATTCCTCCTTCTCTGTTGGCTCAGGGTCTTCTTTTTCTTCGATGCTCAATTCATCCGATCCACCTAAATAAGAAACCGATCCTGAAATCGAGATCAATTTTCCGCCATTCATCACCCAATTGGCAATCAATGAATCTGGAAGATCATACCATCCGCCTGGAAGAATTAAAACGTCCAATTCATTCAAAGTCTCCGTCGAGATGGCATTTACATTTAATACAGTAATTGGGAAATCAAGATCTTGTTCAAAGAAATGCCAAATCTCACCCGCTGCTGTTGGACTCACGGCGTCACCTGAAATCATTCCAACCGTTGGAGTCTTAATATGACTGACGTGGCTCGATCCAAAATCGTAACCCGAATCAACCATTCCAGTGGTCGTTGTTTCAAAATGAATTTTGTGTTTCAAACAAGTTTCAGCTATAACGCGGTCAACATCATTCTCCTCGTTTTCTTTTGTAATAATGATAAGTGTTCCTTCCTTATAGTCATTGTCTCCAAATGAAAACGGTTCTTTTGCAAAGCGTACCTTAATATCTGCACCCAATAAATCTGACAATGCTTTTGCATCAGTGAAACTGCTCCAAGGAATTAAATAAGCGTAAACTTTATCACTGATTTTACTTGCTACAAATTCTTTTTTGGTAGTTGACCCTTCAACTTCAGACTCAGAGGCAACACAATTCAAACCGTAAACATAAGGCAATGCCCAAGCAGTGATATCATAGGTAAGCGAATCAGAAAGCATTGTTTTCGGTTCAAATAACGCCGTAACCAATCCCCCTTTTCTCTGAAGAGAACTGACAAGAAGGTGATCTTCAGTTGTTTTTACCGAACCTTTTTCTTGCGTTTGATAATCGAATCCTTTGACTGTTTTTCCATTTCCGAAAGTGTAATTGATCTGTTGCGCATCCAATAAGTTGATTAGAGATTGCATTTTATCTTCATCGCCATCCAATGCATACGTTTTATATTTGTAGTCATCTCGGGAAGTATACGCGTTGAATTCTGTAATTAATTTCTGTTTGTTCAATGCAGAGAATTCAACCGTTGACAATCCCGTCGTGTGGTGGTGTGCAATTCTATCTTTTAGGCTCAATTCAGGCCCTTCAGTTGTCGTAACTCCTAAACCTGCTTGTCCATGACCACCTTGTTCGTAGGTCATTCCGATTGCACCATTGAATGTTGGATACGTATCGCCGTAACTTGGGTAAAGCAGATCGAAAATTTCATTGGTGAAATAAAGCCATCCGTTTGCATCAAAATACTTCGCGTGGTTTCTTCCCAAATCATTTTGAAATTCTCTTTGCCAATCGCTAATCACTTCATGCATTGGTTCTGCTGCTGGAGCAAAATAATATGGATTGTTATGCCCTTGCTCATGGAAATCAACATGAACGTGTGGCATCCAATCGTTATAGACACTTAAACGTTGTTGCGTTTCAACTTGCGTCATCCAAGCCCAATCTCTGTTCAAATCAAACAAATAGTGATTGAATCTCCCAGATGGCCAAACCTCATCGTGTTCAGCACTGTTTACATTCGGATCGTAATTGGCATTTTTCTTTTGGTTGTACCAATTCACATAGCGGTCTCTTCCATCAGGATTTAGACACGGATCAATAATTACGATAGCGTCTTTCAACCAATCTTGGTGTTCTGTCAACAATTCATAGGCCGTTTGCATCGATGCCTCGGTTCCTGAAGCTTCATTTCCATGCACATTGTAGCTTAACCAAACGATTGCAACTTTTTCATCTTCGCCATTTTCGTGCGCTGTTTTGATCGCCTCCAAATTGGCCAGGTTCTCTTTCGTTGAAATGAAGGCAAACGTCAATTCACGGTGCTCATTAGTTTCGCCATACTTCGAATATTGAAGCATTCCATTTGAATTTTCTTCCAAATCTTCGAAGTATTCAACCACTTGGTGGTGACGAGAAAAGTAAGTACCCAATTCATATCCCAAGTAGTCACTAGGTGATTTTAAGCCTTGAGAATAAGACGCAGTTGTCGCTAAAAAAGCGATGAGAAAAAGTGAGTATTTAAACATTCTAATTGCAGTTAATAGTGTAAAACTAACACTTTGTTTTTCATCACTCGAATTCCTTTGGCTATCTTTAGATCCAATGAGTACATTTTCAATAATTATTACGGCTGGAGGGATAGGAAAACGGATGGGAGCAAAACTGCCCAAACAATTCATGCTTATCAAAGAACGTCCGCTTTTAATGTATACGATTGAGCAGTTTTACAACTTCGATTCAAAAGCTCAGATCATTTTAACCTTGCCTTCTGAATGGAAAGCATATTGGGAAAAGTTGATTTATGAAAATGACTTTAAAATTCCACATCGAATTATTGAAGGAGGATCGGAACGTTATCATTCAGTGAAAAACGCGCTTGAACTGTGCGGCGGTGACTACGTTATGGTTCATGACGGAGTTCGGCCTTTGGTTGATTCAGAAACGATTATAGCGTGCTCGATTGCCGTAAAGTCGAAGAAAGCAGTTGTACCCGTTGTGCCTGTCAATGAATCGATGCGAATTCTAACCGGTGAATCTTCAAAAGCGGTCAACCGGTCGGATTATAGAACGGTTCAAACGCCTCAGTGTTTTGAACGGGAACTTTTAACAAAGGCATATCAGCAGGAATTTCACAAAGGAATAACTGACGACGCTGGACTGGTTGAAGAATCAGGAGTTAAAATCCATACTGTTGAAGGAAATCGTGAAAATATAAAGATCACAACAAAGACTGATTTGTTGTACGCAGAGCAATTGCTTAAATAAACATAAATTTTCTTCGCGAGAAATTCAATAAGTGTATCTTTGCCCTCTATTCTATTGAATGTATGAAAGTAACGGATCATCTTAAGGCGTCAAAAGAGACATTGTTCTCATTTGAAATTTTACCTCCACTGAAAGGGAAAAGTATTCAATCAATTTTTGATGGGATCGATCCTTTAATGGAATTCAAGCCTAAATTCATAAACGTAACGTACCACCGTGAGGAGTACATTTACAAGGAACGTGAGAATGGATTGCTGGAAAAAATAGCGATTCGTAAACGTCCTGGTACGGTTGGAATTTGTGCCGCGATAATGAACAAATACCAAGTAGATGCTGTTCCACATTTGATTTGCGGTGGTTTTGGTAAAGAAGAAACTGAAAATGCCTTGATCGATTTGCAATTCTTGGGAATTGACAACGTTCTTGCATTGCGAGGAGATTCAATTAAAACAGAATCGAATTTTAGACCCCACAAAGACGGTCATGAATTCGCGGTTGATTTAATCGGTCAAATTGGAGAAATGAACAGCGGAAATTACTTGATGGATGATATTAAACTGGAACCAACAAATTTTTGTGTTGGAGCTGCGGGATATCCTGAAAAGCACTTTGAAGCGATGAATCTTTCAACGGACTTGCATTACTTAAAAGCGAAAGTTGATGCTGGAGCAGAGTATATCGTAACTCAGATGTTCTTCGATAATAATAAATACTTTGCCTTTGTTGATGCTTGTCGAGCAGCAGGAATTATGGTTCCGATCATTCCAGGATTGAAGCCGATAAAAACAATGCGTCACATTTCGTTTTTGCCTAAATTCTTCCATATTGATTATCCTGAAGCATTGTCAAAAGAGTTATTGAAATGCACAACAAACGATCAAGTTGAGCAGGTTGGATTGGAATGGGGAATTGCCCAATCACAGGAATTGAAAGCGGCAAATGTTCCTTGCATCCACTATTATACTATGTCGAATTCAAAGATGGTTAAATCCATCGCTAAAGAAATTTTTTAAGATGAAAGCTACATTAATTATCCTCCTTTTATTCGTTGCCAACCTTTCTGTGGCACAAAAGAATAAGGTTAAAAATGAAGACCAGTTTGGATTAACCAACGCTGTTATCATAGGCCAGATGGACAATTCAGCAGATCGATATTCCGTCGAAATTAACATGACTCAGCTTTTCTCTGTAAATGGAGTAAAGTCTAAAGCATCATTGAACATGATGAAATTAGGATCGGACTCCCAACAATTGGCTTCTGATTCTGTTGCTGCTAAAACAAAAGCTGAGGGGTTTGATACTTTCGTTTTGATTTCAGTTAGAGGATACGACAAACGCTTTAAAGCAAATACTTCGGAAGAAGATTTTTTAACTGCCTTAGGAAGAGCGAATTTGTTTCAATTGCACCAGGTAGATATCGTTTCTGTAACGTTTGAGTTTAAATTTTACCGCGCCGGACAGCTTGTTCACAACGAAACAATCAAATGTGGAAATGCCGGTACACGAGAAAAAGTTCTTAAGAAAATGAGAAAGAAGGTCGGGAAGAGATTGACTAAAAAGTGGATGAAATAAGCTTTAATCCTTTTTAAAAAGTCCTTTAATACTCATGAAATTCAATGGTAACTCTAGGATTACGTGCAGTAGTGAGAAGAACAATGCAACGATAAATCCGAGACGAAAATCGTAATAGAACAGCCCCATCATTGATATCCAAATTGAAACGATTGCGATAGATCTAAGTTTCGTCAATGATTTATGCCATTGGATAATCGTTGTCTTAGAAAACCAGTTGAGATAATGATAAAGATAAATGAACGCAATGAACATCATCATTCGAAGTTCCATTGTTCCATAGATATCGAACGTTTTTCCATCTGAAATTCCTATGAATTTGGCAAACAGAATTGGGGTGTAGTGAAAGTTGTTTTGATAGTAAGAATCTTGCATCCCTATGCTAAACTGATACGCTCCAGGAGCAATCTCAACGCCAACAAAGAATATCGGAACGAGCAATGCTATAACAACTGAGAGGTAGCCAATTTTACTGTTCGATTTTTTTGCACCGTAGAGCATAAAGATTAAGGTGAAAAAATAGACATGGATCACAGTAGGAACTAAAAGCCCGATTACTGTTACATACGTATCGTTTGTGTTTAAAAAGAACGCCCCAATAGCTCCTGCGACCAATAGGATGATCCAGTACATTTTCTTTTTTAAGAATACAAAGGCTACAGCCAAAATCATTGACATAAATATCAGTGAATTGGACCAAGAGTTGATGAATATAATCGCTGCTGAAAGAGGAGATTCATTGGACTCTACCATGTAAAAGTAAAGCTTTGGAAAGACAATTATTACAGAAAATACAACTCCTATCCAAAGCCAAATTCGTTTGGAACTCTTTGTAAAATAGTCCTTTTTATCGAGCCAGTTGATTTCAGTTAAGTAATGAAGTGGTCCTAAAATCGCGAATGAAAAAATAAATATTTCAAGCGGAAAATGAAAGGCCAAAATAGCAGAAACGATAATGAGTCCAATATTTAAATTATCTATTTGTCCTGCTTTCATAATTGAGTTTAGTGCCTTGAAGGTATAGAAATAAATTTATATTTCGTTGAATCCATTCGATCATCCATGCGGCCTGAACCGACATCGAAATAGATCTTATATCCAATTTCAGAAAGACTATCAAGCACCACTTCAGAAGGAATTGCTGTGTATGCGGTATAATCTGTGTAGAACATCATTTCGATAGGGTGGTCGGTGTTGAAAATTACAATTTTATCATCTTTTCCGAGATCGAGTTTTTTCATTTCAACGATCCAAGCGGGATTTTTTTCATTCGCATCGAATGGTTTCAAACGCTCAATTGTATACCGAACTGGAAGTGCAATCAAAGCGACCATCACCATAACGACAATCCATTTTTGCTTGAATTTGGAAAGGTTGAATTTGAGGTAATGAAAGTAAAACGCAATCAACAGGAATAAAGCTGGAGCGGCAAATAAAGTATAGGCCTGCATTTTAGTCGCCGCAAATGAGAAGAACAAATATGGAATCAGAATCCAAATGGTCAAAACGCGAAATCGGGTGTTTTTCCAGTTTCGGATCAATTGATAAAGCATCCATAGGAAAGGCAAATACACCAATTCCCCAAAGAGCATTCGCATCTTATCGAAGTGGTAATAGAACGGCCCCGTTTGGCCATCCAAAGCAACATAAATGTGTTTGACATTGAATGCCTTCTCGATTCCATTCTCGATTGGGAAATAATGTTGCGTATAAAATTGCCAAGGAGCAGCAACAATGAAAAGGGTTAAAACGAGCACAATTCCATATCCGATAATTTGTTTGAAATTAAACTTTCCAAAATCCTTTACGATCACGAGCCAAATTGGCAAAACGATTAAAGCAGGAAGCCATTTTGAAAGAATAGCGCACCCAATGGCAACACCTGCTAGAATGTTAAAGATCATTTTCTTTTCCAGTGCGAATCGAAGTGAAAAATAGACGGCCAGTAAAATGAAAACCATGAAAAAGACATCGATGTGGTCGGTTGCGACACGTCCTGCTGTGAGTTCAATGATCAGCCCATGAATGGAAAATAAAAAGGCTGCAATAAAGCCAACACGCCTGTTGAATAACATTTTCCCAACTTCGAACATAAGGTAAATTCCAATTCCGCTTAAAAGAATCGATGGAAGTCTCAAGGCTATTTCATTCACGCCAAACACAGACATACTAGCGGACATCATCCATAAGGGCAGCGGTTGTTTGTGAAGCCAAATGTGATTGCCGCACCAATTCTCAATATCGTATCCAAGAATCGGGTTTTGATAGAGCATTGGAGTAAATGGATCATCCATCATGTTCTTTGCAACTAGCGCGTGGTAGCGTTCATCCCAATCGTGGAGGAATAAATCTGACCCGGCAAAAACGCGAAGTGTAATACCGAGTAAAACTAGAATTAGAACGGAAAGGCGGTAATTGCCCTGTTTGAAGGATTTCCACGCGAACCAATAGCCAATCAAGCAAAGGATTACAACAATAAGTCCTTCAATGTTCATATACTTATTGATTTATTTGGGATTTTCCAAAGTTGACGCCCTTCAGTTCTTGGAAAACAAGAATGTTCAAAACCAACATAATCCTTCATAATTTTAAGCGAACAAGGATTTATAAAATCTTCAATTGTATTATCATCATAAATGTGTCTCTCCGAGGTTTGGAATTTAATATATCCATCCTCATATTTTACTTTTTCAAGGGGCGTCTCTTTCATTTCACCTTCCTCTTCATCGTAACTAAAGAGTTGCATTTGTACTCCGGTACCAGTGTTGTTGATATGGACTCTAACGAGGATTAGGTCAGTTGAATCTACAATTGGTACGTTGTAACCTCGGGGGTAACTGCATCTATATTCATAAATTGATTCACCTAAATGAAGAACACCAATTGGTTCATCTTTAAATGAATGTTCCCATTCTAATTCATTCGTGATTTTAACAATCTTGAATTTTCCGTTGACCTTTTTTATACTAAACTCTTGACACTCGCGATCCTTAGGGATTTCAGGATCGGCGTCAATAAATACAAAGCAGTGGTTAATATCAGAATAAGCGTTAGACAATTGAACGTGATCAAACCTGATTTTTTGAGAAGTATGACGCGCTTTATTAAATCTATCATCATCAATTGCAACGAGCTCATTGTTACTAACAACTGAGGAGAAGTAGTCTATTTTTTTTCCGTATAACTCATGAAGTAGCTTAAGACTTTGAATATTGATAGCGCGATTCCATTCTGCCATAAAAAACTGCAAGGAATCAATTTGTGTTAGTGGAGAACTGTCTAAATGGTCGAAATTTGTTTCGAATTTATGCTCGTATCTGTGTACCTCTTGTGGTTGAGGTATGTCAGATTCATAGTGATTATGGTCATTATCGCAACTGAATAAAAAAAGAATGACAACTAGAGAAGGAAGTAGCCTGTACATTATTTATTAAAAAGTTTCGCCACGTATTTCCCAATAATATCAAATTCTAAATTGATTTGATCGCCAATTTTTAATTGATGAAAGTTCGTGTGCTCGAATGTAAATGGAATGATACAAACAGAAAATCCTTTGTCTTTAGAATCAACGACAGTGAGGCTTGTTCCATTAACAGTAACAGATCCTTTTTCAACGGTAACATCTGCTGAATCGTATTCAAACGAGAATTTATAACTTCCGTCTTGATCTTCGATGTTGGTGCAAGTAGCCGTCGTGTCAACGTGTCCTTGAACGATATGTCCATCCAAACGACCATTCATGATCATGCAACGTTCAAGATTCACTTTCGTTCCAACGTTCCATTGTCCAAGGTTCGTCTTTTCTAGCGTTTCTAAAATCGCCGTAACAACGTATTCTCTATTGTTGATTTCAACCACCGTTAAGCAACACCCGTTATGAGCAACGCTTTGGTCAATTTTTAATTCATCCGTAAAATCACCATCGATTGTGAAGTGAATGTTTTCACCTTCTTTTTCAATTGCCTTTACGACTCCGAGACCTTCTATTATTCCTGTAAACATGTTGTAAAATTAGGCTTTCTTTTTACTCATGATAAACATCGAAGCCACAAATATCGATGTTACTACATCTACCATAGGGAACCACGCTGGATATGGAATTGATATGAGGTTGATTACATTGGTCATTATAATGATCGCAGCAAGAATGATAATTGAGCCTCGACCGCGAGGATCTATGAAAAAGGCCAAATACAATCCAGCAAACATTCCAATCGCGTGAGCCATTACATCAAAAAGTAAGCTTCCAATCGGTTGTCTGGCTAAGTAAGCTTCAAATAATTCACGGTTTTTCATCGCGGCTTTAATTTCTAACATATCAACTGGGTAAATCTTACCCGCAATTATCACAACTGTATATAGTGCCAACATTGACACAACCAAACCTGCAATTACCGCTAATATTCTTTTTCCGTCCATACTTTACCAATTGTGCTTCAGCTAATTGCTGCGCATTACCTTTTCTAATTTTATACCGGTCAACTTTGTACTCTAGGCACATTTACTCTGTCCAGTATTGCAACAAAGATACTCTTACTGTTTGATTTTAACCTTAACAGATTTCGACGCTGGCGTGTGGCTAGCTCTTGCCATTAAACTGATTGGTACAAGTGGATTGGCCTCTGGAAAATAAGTCGCAACACATTGTTTGGGAATATCGTAGGGTACAACGGCAAATCCTTCTACGAGTCGTTCCCTTCGATCGTAATTATTATACAGAGTGACGAGGTCTCCCTTTTTTAACTTTTTCGCAGCCATGTCTTCTCGGTTCATAAAAACGACCATTCGTCCATTAAAAACGCCACGGTATCTATCGTCTAATCCATAAATCGTTGTGTTGAACTGATCGTGACTTCGTGTCGTCATCATTAGGAATTCATCCGGCTCTAAATCATTTTCAGACAATTTATTTACCGTAAAATTGGCCTTTTTCGTGTCTGTGTTAAATTCTCCTATCCGCGCTCCATTCGGGAGTTCGAACCCAACAGGATTTGCCACCCGTTCATTGTAATTTTCAAATCCAGCAACAGTTTTTTCAATCAAATCACGAATTCGACTGTAATCGTCTACCAAATAATCCCAATCTACTCGATCTTGATCCAAAGTTGCTTTTGCCATATTCGCAACAATAATGGGTTCACTTTGTACAAATTCTGATGGTGGAACCAAGCGACCTTGAGTACTATGCACCACACCCATTGAGTTTTCAACGGTAACAAATTGCGGTTTTCCGTTCTTTTCGTATTTATCTGTTCTACCCATGGAAGGTAAAATCAATCCGGTTTTACCGTGTGTTAAGTGCGATCGGTTGAGCTTGGTTGAAATGTGCGCCGTAAGTTCACATCGTTCAAAAGCCTCAGCTGTATAATGCGTATCGGGTGCCGCAGACAAGAAATTACCTCCCATTCCAATGAAGACCTTAACATCTCCTGAGTGCATCGCGTTAATTGTATCAACGACTCCATATCCATTGTCTTGTGGGGG
>JAWUWJ010000167.1:0-11536 GCA_034111925.1 Crocinitomicaceae bacterium | reverse complement strand
TGTTTGATTTGCTAATGCGGAGTACTCTTGAATTTTCTAAGGATACTATCTCAATAGGAGATGGTTTTCCTGTAAGCAATGAAAGGTCATCTGCAAAAAAAATGTTCTCTAAAAATAAATCTGTACAAACGTGACTATTTTTTTTCCAAACAAATAAACCACAAGAACCTTGTAATAAGAAGTATCCAAATTTGGCTATTCGATCAGCTTCTTTTATTCTTTCATTTTTCTTAAAACGAACTTCTTCACATAAATCAGCAAGAGCCTTCCAAGCTTCAAGAGGAGCTTCAAAATGTTTGTCAAATGCTTTTTTTAAAATCTGTTCGTTCACTTAGTGTTTTATTTGTTTTAATGGATGCTAACGACTTGGGCTAAGAAACGGTGCTTACCAAAATCTTAATCTTGAAATTAAGAATTATATTCATAAGGAAAAGCAGCGCTGGGGTATGGGAAGTGTTATGCACTTCCTTAAACAAGGCTTTTCTATTTTTGTTCTTATTTGAAATATGTTTATTTTGTAGTTTAAATATCCATGGTTGCCAGATAAGTTTAGTTTATAAACGAACGGCTTAGTATTTTGAAAAAATCTCTCAAATATTGTGAAAAGTGTGTGAACCGTCGGCTAGACCTAAAGTCTGGGTTAGTCTGTGGTTTGAGTAATCTAAAACCAACATTTGAAGACACTTGTAAAGACTTTATTGCCGACAATTCTATTATAAATGAAATCGAATATAAAAAAGTTAAGAAGAATAAATCACAAACACGAACGCAAATAGGCTGTCTTGTTTTCTTTTTAATCTTAATTGGTATTTACATTTTGATAAAAATGACTTGGTCAGGGATTAATTTTAATTTTCGCGTTCATTAAAACTAAGCAATCAATATGAACTTAGTTTCTTCGGCTACCTGAGATTAACAACATTACCGCCAATAAGCGGATAATTCCTATTGGTTATATCCACATTATGTGTTTTAAGGCAAAAATAATGAATCTAGCATATATTTAATCTGTCGGAAGTTGCTGTCCACGTACTATACTCTATGAATTGTCTGTGAACTAGATGATCACCTTAACTCCAACAATACAAACGTCATCGACTTGTTCTTCAGAGCCTTTCCATTTTTCAAATGTATCATCCAATACCTTTCGTTGATCACTCACAGATTTCTCCTGTAGATCTAGAAGAAGATTCTTCAAGGGAAGGGATTTGAATTTCTTTCCTTTTTCACCTCCAAATTGATCCGCAAATCCATCTGTAATTAAATAGTAAACATCACCGTTAAGAACATCGACTTCACGTGTTAAAAATGGAGGAGGCGTAGCAAACTGATATCCAACTGGCATTTTATCGGGAGCAATTTCCAACAGACTCAAGGCCGTTGTCTCGCTATCCAAAACTTTCTTTACGTTCTCAGGTCGTGGACTGTCTTTGTGTCGAATGATCCAGAGCGGATTATTTGCACCCGCGTACCGTAATTTTTGCGATGATTTATCCCAGACGCAAATTGAAATATCCATCCCGTCTTTCGTCTTTGTTTCTCCTTTTTGCGTTAAAGCCGTTACAATTTTTGAACGAAGCAAATCCAAGATCGTTCCCGGGTCTGTCGTTCGGTTTTCAATAACGATTTCATTCAAGAATCCTGTCCCTAACATACTCATGAATGCCCCAGGAACTCCGTGTCCAGTGCAATCGGAAACAGCCCAGATGGACAAGTTCTTATCTGCATTGTTATAAGCCCAATAGAAGTCGCCACTTACAACATCTTTCGGCTTGAAGAGTACAAAATGTTCGTCACTGATCTTCTGCCATTCGCCTTCTTTGGACATGATCGCGTCTTGAATTCGTTCCGCGTAAAGAATACTATCCGTGATTTCCTTGTGTTGAATTTGAATTTCAGCATTTTGCTTTTTCACAATGCTGTTCTGGTTTTTCACCAACTGATTCTTTCTTTTCAGATAGTACAATCCAATTCCAACCAGAACCAATACAAAAGCGAAAACCCAAATTAAATTTTCTCTTGCTTTCACCTGCTCGGCGGAAACTTTGTTGTCGTTATCGATTTTTGCATCGGCTTGAACTTTATTTAACGAATCAGCCAAATGCTTTTTCTTTTTTTCAAAGCTGTCTTCTGACTCTGAAACGGCATCATTGAGATCGGCTAAATTCAAGCTGTCCTTGTATTTATAGGCTATTTCGAGGTAATAAAGTGATTTATTGAATCGATTTGTAAGCTTCATGATTATGGATTTCATCTCATAAGCCTCCTTAATCATTTCATAATTCCCCGATTTCAGAGCGTATTTCATTGTGCTATCTGAAGCAATTTCTGATTCTTTATAACGGCCTATTTCAGAATAGCTGGTGGCCAGAGTGTGAAAACTACTAGCTATTGATGAGAATGACCCGCTCGTTTTACTCAATTCAATGGATTGATTAAACAATTCAAATCCTTTATCATAGTCCTTTTTGTCGAAATAAATGTTGGACATGTTGTACAACATTTGAGATTGAAGTTGGATGCTATTCGCAGCTCGAGCCAATTCCAATCCTTTGGCAAATTGTATTAATGCCAAATCAGGATGCTTTTCATTTTTTTGGACAAGAGCGAGAAGATTTATTGTAATCAGCATCGCAGAAGTGTCTTTGTACTTTTCCGCAAGCTGGAATCCTTTTTCACAATATTTTGTGCATTTCTTGTAATTGGCCAAATTAAAAAAGACATATCCTAAATTGGTATAGCTTGTTATAGTATGTTTTTCATGGATTTTTTCTGCAAGAGTAAGTGCTTTGAAATATTGATCCGAGGCCTTTACAAGGTCATCTTTGTAGGCATACACAGAACCGCGCATATTAATTGATTTTACAGCGAGTAAATCAAAGTGCTGTTTTCTTGAAATATCGAGGGCTCGATCTACATAAAACAATGCAGAATCATACTCGTTCATGTAGATTTTAGCTGATCCAAGGTAGAGATATCCACTTATTTGTCCTCTGAAATCTTCGATCTCACCAGCAATTTTAATCGCTTCTTTCGTGTATAATACACCTTTTGCAGGGTTTGTATAGCTCGAATCTGAACCTGTTTTGTTGAGCTTACGTACGAGAATGGTATCCTTCAAGGTGCGTCTGTTTTGATCATAGACACCTAATTTCTTTAAATATGGGTCTTGTCCTTGGGATAGAGCGCCAAAGGATAGTACTGCAAAAAGTAAAAGGTAGAAGTGTCTCATAATCATGGTGGTGTAAACAAATATACAAGAAGTTGCCCGTCGAATATAACATTATAGATATTAATCTGTTATCCTTAGAATTGAATTGTAAAGCCAATCGTTTAACTATTTTTGTAACATGCGTTTGATCCTAATCCTTTTTTCCTTAACAGTCTTTCAAGTTTATGGACAAGAAACCTATTTCGTAAAGGATGCTTTTTTGGAAAATTCTATTCCTTTTGTAAAAGTATTTCCAAATGACGGAGAGCCCTTTCTGGCAGATATTGATGGAGCCTTCGAGATTCAACCTTCAACGACTGGCTTTCAATTGAAATACAGTGGTTATAAGGATACTACAATCGACGTAAGTACAATTCAAGATACAATTGTTTATTTGGAACCCAACGTTCAGCAGGTGGATGAAATGACCGTTGTTCCGGGTGTTAATCCGGCGCATCGAATAATGAGAAAGGCAATTGAAAACCGAAAAGTCAACCATCCGATGAAAAATGATGGGTTTCGATACAACAGCTATAGCAAGTTTATTTTCGATATCAATCAAGAAGGTTTGGCTGCAATTCCCGACTCGACGTCGGACAGTACGTTGATTCAAATGCGAAAATTTTTCTTGGAACAACACTTATTCATGTTGGAGTCTACTTCAATTCGAACGTTTACGCCACCGTATAGAGATCAAGAAGAAATTACGGCGTATAAGGTTTCTGGATTTACGGACCCAATGTTCTCCACTTTTGCAAATGGAATGCAATCCTTTAGTTTTTACGACAATCAGTTTGATTTAATGGGTTCGAAGTATATCAATCCGCTCGCGTTTGGGGGAATTAATCGCTATTTATTCATTCTGGAGGATTCCACGTTTCATGAATCTGATACGACGTATACGATCTATTATCGACCGCGAAAAGGAAAATCGTTTAGAGGTTTGGAAGGGCACTTGTACATTAACACGAATGGCTTTGCGGTTGAGAAAGTAATTGCTGAACCTTATGATGACACAACTGGATTGAGGGTTAAGATTGTTCAGGAATATGAATTCTCGGACAATAAAAAGTGGTTCCCAACGAAGTTGAACACAGAGGTGGATTTTGGAACTGAAATGGCCGCTGGAATTAAGCAATCGACGATTATTGGAACAGGGCAAACCTATATTTCAGATATTGAAATCAATCCAGAAAATCTCCCGAAAAGTTTCAACGATAATATTTCATTGTATACGGCAGAAGATGCAAATGCACAAAATGAAAATCAGTGGGATTCGCTCCGGCGTTATGATATCACAGATAAGGAATTGCGAACGTATGACATGATCGACAGCCTTTCAGAAGCGCACAGTTTCGATAAAAAGTTAAAATTTTTGAATCAATTGACGGAGGGTAAGCTTCCCATTGGAAACTATGCGTTGGATTTAACGCGATTGCTAAGTTTCAATTATTACGAACGATACCGTTTTGGATTGGGATTGGAAAATTCTCAAAAGCTGATGAAGAATATAGTCGTTGGTGGTTATTTTGGATGGGGGACAGGCGACAAGGAATGGAAGTATGGTGCGTATTCTACCTTCCATTTAAGTCGAAAGCGTGGAATGAAAATCGAACTGAAATACCAACAGGACATTTACGAACGCGGTGGACATAACTTCATGGGTTCGAAGTTTAGCTTGGAAAACTCAAACGCGCTTCGGTTCTTGTTTATTTCTAGTATGGACCGCCAGCGGCTTGGAGAGATTGTATTTTCGACAGATATCAAAGCGAACATGTCGATTCGGTTGTTTGGAAATTACCAGCGCCTTGAATTTACTCAAGATTACAGATTTCAACCCTTGGACGGAACGTATTCTAGCCCTGTGGATACAGATTTGGCTGAAATCGGATTTGAATTTAAATGGAATATTTTAGAGAAATACATGCTTTTGGGAAACAGGAAAGTTTCTCAGGGAATTAAGTACCCGATATTCAAATTTAAATTGGCAAGAGGGGTTAAAGGATGGTTCGAAAGCAATCTTGACTATCTGCGAATGAACGCTGAGGTTTCCCAAACGTTTAACTTCCTTGGTGTAGGGAAGTTTAAGATTAAAGCGGAAGCTGGAAAGACCATTGGAAAAGTGCCCTTGTTTTTAGCGCATGTTGGGAACGGAACAGGAAGGCAATGGATGACAAGTACTGTGAACACGTTCGAAACAATGACTCCAGCAACGTTTTATAGTTCGGAGCAAGCTGCATTGTTCACTCGATTCGAATTTAGGTCTTTCAAAACTGCCGCGAATTGGAACGAACCGAAAATTTCACTACATCATGCAATTGGGTATGGAAGAATGAATGATCGCTCGGATCATATTGCTGATTTTCAAACGATGGAGAATGGTTATTTCGAAGGTGGATTAATATTAGACGGCTTGTATACCTCATCAATGACGGGACTCGGAATTGGCGTGTTTTATAACTATGGAGGCTACGCAAATGCGGATTGGAAGAAGAATATAATGCCGAAGATCGCTTTGAGTTTTTTAATCGATTAAGTGGATCGGCTGGGCCTTTAAGATCTGTCGTGAACTCCCTTTTAGATTAGTCGCAAGCTCTTTTTTAGATATTAGAAATTTGTGTATCAATCTAAATTCTAAATTCCAACATCTAAAAGCGAAACGATCCAAAGATCTATTTAAACATATTAATATGCCCAGTAGTGAAATGATCTGGATTCAGAGGCTCACACGTTCTATATTGAATTGTATATCCGTATGTCCCATCTTGGACCAATCGTCCCTTATACGTTCCGTCCCATGATTGGTCAACGTCGTATGTTTCGAAGAGAACTTGTCCCCAACGGTTGTAGATTTTCAATTGCCATTCAGAGATATAGAAATCAGTGACAGCAAAAAACCTATTGTTGTATTCGTTTCCGTCAGGTGTAAACGTGTTTGGAATATAAAGTGTAAAAGGCTCAATGTACAATTCGCTGTACGCTGTGTCTTTACAACCCCATTCATTCGTTACAATCTGCATTGGATAATGTGTTCCATCAAATAAGTATTGGTGCGTTGGATTTGCCTCCGTTCCATTTGAGAAAATAGTTGAATCATCGTACCAGTAAAAATAATGATTGCCACCAACTGATTGATCAATGAATTCAACGATTGAATTACAGATGTCTGTATAATCAGGCGTTACTAAGAATCCTGCTTCTGGATTCGGACTCACATTAATGAGGTCGGGCTCCATTAGCGTTAAGGTGTCGATGCATCCCTCGGTGGTATAGATTGTTAAAGTCACAGGATGATTTCCTGTAAAATTGTATACGTAAGAAGGATTTTGTTCTGTAGATGTTCCACCGTCTCCGAAGTCCCAATCATAAAAAATCTCTGTCTCGGCCCAACTTTGATCAATGAATTGAGCATTAAACGGAACGCATTGCAATCCAGGTTCTAAGGCGAAATCAATCGTCGGAGGGCTGAACAAATAGATTTCTTGAGTAACACTTTCAATACAGTTGTCGAATGTTCCAGTCAATGTAACTGGAATTGTTCCAGGCGTGTTAAATACGACATCAAAGACATCAATATCAGTTGAGCTTGGTATAGAAGCGTATGGCCCGAAATCCCATGTGTATACTGATCCAGGAGGTCCGCTCACTGTTCCATCAAAGTCAAAACTATTGTCCGTAATACACATTGATGCAGCCGATGTGAAGTTGATAACAAGGAGGTCGTTAAGCGTAATCGTTTCTTGAATCTCATCTATACATGACGGAGATGACCAAGCGGATAATGTTACTGTATAGGTTCCCGGTCCTGGGAAAAGATAAGTAGGGTCAAAATCACTGGATACTCCAACGCCATCGCCAAAATCCCACGCGTAATCGGTGGCATTCGCAGTACTGTTATCAAAATATATATCAAGCCCCTGACATTCAATATTCGGAAGGATAATCATTCCTGCCTCAGGGCTAGGCATTACAAAAATTTCATCCGTCCACGATACATTGCAAAGCGAAATGACTCCTGTAACTGTAACAGGATGAATTCCAGGTGTAGAGAATGAGATATCATTAATAACGGGTCCTGTTGCATTAGACTGACTTGCATTCGGTCCAAAATCCCATTCATAAGTTAATCCTGGTGGGCCAACGGCTGTGAAGTCAAATTCATTATCAAGAAGACAGAGCGAATCTTGCGAGAGCCATGTTACTTCCAATTCATTATTTACGACGATATCCATATATGCCGTATCAGTGCAAGGCCATCCTGGATTTACAACGAGCATTGCCGTGTAAGTTCCTGCTGCGGGATATGTGTAAGACGGCTCAAATGCTGTGCTAACATCTGTTGTTATTCCTGGAACTCCAAAATCCCATGCGTAATTCGTTCCTCCGTAAGAATTGTTTTCAAAATCTATAGTTAATCCTTGACAGTAAGAAATGAATGTAGTCAAGTCATCTTGATTTGGCAGAAGGCTTTCCAGTTGGAGGTTACAATTAAATACACGGAAAAGGAAATCTCTTGTTGTTTGATTGATTACAACTCCGTTTCTAATCTCTTGAACTTGAATCCCTACAACAAAAAGGCCTAGTAAGTTGGGGGAAGCGATTAGTTGTCCAGTAGTTGGATCAATACTTATTGAAGCTCCTGGCCCCAATGGATTTGGAGCGTTGAAACCTCCTCCCCAATTCACTGGGGTGTAGGGTGGTGGAGGCGCTTGATTCGGTGCAGGATTCATAGATGATGCTCCAGCAAATGGAGTAACTAGAGAATATACAAGTTGATCTCCGTCAGGATCTATTGCGCTATGACCGAAATTTAAATCCTCGTTATTGCAAAGCAACAGGGGAGGATAGTTTGTAAATCTCGGGCTGCTGTTTTGCCATGAGCCAGTATCTAAACCAGGAACGTGACATGTTAATGTAATTCCTGTATCGTCTGGATTTATAAGGTTGGTAATATTTGGTCCACGGCAACAGCGCTGGTATGAGACATCATAACCACCATTAACTGGTGGAAGGCTTAAGAGAATGACATATTCGGCATATTCTGTACAAATATTTGTCGGTGGCGTGACGCAGGGATTGTTAAAAACAACGGGAAGGTTTATACTTCCAGGAAATGTAACAGCTGCATTCTGAACGAAAACACCATTGCTATAAACAGTTAGGTTAAGCGGGCTGTCAAATTGTGCTCCTGTTGAATTGCAATCACGGTAAAGGCTAATGTGAAATTCATAACTGTTTCCACCCAAGTAATCGTAATAGATATCACCTCCAACAATATGTGAAGCTTGCACATTCGAAGTGAATGATAATATTAGAAATAAGAATAGGTATTTAAATTTCATTGTAGTTCTTGTATCCGTAGTCTATAGACGTAAAAATAGGGCAAATGTTATACCAAAAAAACAATAAATGACCTTACTATTGGAAACGTATGAAATTTAGAATAGTTGCTCATTAAAATTTATTGGGTTTTCAGCGTATTCGAAATCTATATTCTTACCTATCAATTGCCCGTCAATTCTACGATTTACCGATTTTTCAGTTCCGAAATTAATTTTATTTAAGTTGTACTTTTCTACCATCGATGGGTAGTAAATATTTTTACTTATTTCTAATGGGAATACCAAATTATAGCATTTTCCAAAGTCGTTTTTGACTAAAATCGAATTTATAGCACTTGAAATGTCCTCACTATGAATCAAATTGATGGTTGCTTTTCCATCATTTGAAATGGATTTTCCTTGCATAGATTTTATTGGATGGCGTTTTGGACCAATTAAACCTCCCAATCTTAAAATTGTAAGCCGACTGTTGAATTGTTTTTTGAGTTCAATTTCAGCATTCAGAACAGCAGATTTTTTAAGATCTTCGAAAGAATATGCTTCTGTAAAAACGCCTTCAATCGAAGGGTAAACTCCGATGGAACTCGTGAAAATAATAGCAGTTGTGCTTTGGAATTGTTGCGCACAAATCTCTAGAACTGTTGCGTAATAATTGGGGTCTTCTCGTTTGATAGGAGGGAGCGATAAGATCAAAACATCTGTTTTATCAGAAATATCAGTTGAAATTTGCGAATTAATATCTAAATCAAGATTGAATCCGTTGATTGATGTTTTTGAAATTTTCTCTTTTTGCTCTTCGGATCGATAAGAACCATAGATGGAATGTCCTTGTTTAGAAAGGTATTCTCCTACTTGGATTCCAAGCCAACCGCAGCCTACTATTGTTATTTTCAATTTCTTTTTTGTTTAAAGTTACTGATTTTACTTTTTTCCTTGCGGTACAGTTTGGTATTCAAATACTCTTCATTCTCTCATCGGTTAGGCGGTGGAACTATTACTGGATCAGAATATTCTGTGGCTTCTTTTTCTTCTTCATCAAGTGGTGGCGTTGCTATCATTATGTTTGGGGGAGGTGGAGGAGGAGGTGGATGCAATTTTTCGTATTCTTCTTGCACTGCTTGTTGGCTGATTTTCTCATTTTCGATTTTCAACAACTCTGCTTTGGATTTTTCAAATGCAAGCATTCGTAAGTAATCTTCATAAAGGTATTGTGCTATATTTAAATAGTGTGGCGTCATCCATTCTTCATCATTTAACTTTTTAAGGTTTGCCTTATGCGCCTTGAGTCGAATTTCCCAAGATTCTTTATCGAACTCCCACGGTTGGTAAAGTCCCTCATCGCCCAAATCAAGATAGGCTTGGAGCTTACGATCAATGGTAGATAATTTATATAAGCAATCTTCTAGAAGGTAGCTTTTAACATTGTTTTTGTGATTGAGCATTTCAGATGAATCTTTGCCTGGAATAATATCTCCATTTTCATATGCTGACAATAAATCATTCATAGATGCACGATTTATGGCTTTCAATTGTTTGAATTTTGATTTCCAAAAAGCAACATCAAGACTTAATGATGCATCGTAATTAACATTATTCGCATTGTGTTTTTTTCGGTAGCATTCGCAGGTTTGTTCGCCTAAGTTCTCTGAAGGTGGCTCGTTTGAATCGCAAGCGGCAATCATTAACAAACCAAACAGGAAATAAACGAATTTAAATGTTGTCGACATTGCCACCTTTTTTGTTTTAAAATACTCAATAAAGATGGGTAAATGATGAATCGCTTCCCATTAAAAGAATTAATTTTACACCATGACTTTTTCGAAGTGGTTTGTTCGTTTTAATTGGATAGCGGTAGTACTTATCTACATGATTTTCGTTGCTGGAAGTTTGGTGCGAATTACGGGAAGCGGAATGGGATGTCCCGATTGGCCAAAGTGTTTTGGAACATGGGTTCCGCCAACAGCTGAAAGTCAGTTACCAGAAAATTATAAGGCCGTTTTTGGAGAAAGGAGGGCACAGAAACTTGAGAAGTTTTCAAAATTACTGACGACAATCGGTATGAATGAAACGGCTGAGCGCTTGTTGAATGATCCCGAATTGCGTCATGAAGAGAGTTTTAACGCAAAAAAAACGTGGATAGAATATATAAACCGCTTGATGGGATTCTTAGCCGGAAATGTGATGTTGTTTATTTTTGCATGGATTGTTTTAAAATACAGAAAGCGAAAGCTCATACTATTGGCCCTTTTGAATCTCGTTTTAATGGGCTTCCAAGGTTGGTTCGGTTCTATCGTAGTTGCTTCTAACCTGGTTCCTTGGACGATCACCGTTCACATGTTCTTCGGCCTTTTGATTGTTGCCATTCAACTTTATGTTATTCGAATGGTCAGTCCGTCGCAACAAAAGAATTTGCCTCAAATTAGATGGATGCAAATCTTAATTTGGTTGGTATTCGCAATTACGTTTTATCAAATGTTTTTAGGAACTCAAGTCCGCGAGGCAATTGACGAATTGGTTAAAATGGGATATTCCAGAGAAATGTGGATTGATGAATTGGGAATGCCATTCTTCATTCATCGAAGCTTCTCTTGGCTCGTCTTGGTCGTTCTTTTGATTATTGCTTGGAAGAATGAGAAGACGTATAAGTATGCTTCCATTCGCTGGATCATTGCACTTTTGGCCGTAGAATTAATAAGTGGAATTCTTTTGGCGTATGTTGATATGCCGGGAGTCGTTCAAACTGCACATCTAATTTTTGCCTCTGCTATATTTGGGATTTTAACAATGCTGATATTCCGAAGTAAGAGTGTAACAGTTATTACACAGTAATTCGAATTTGTAATTTACATTTGCACTATGTACGCAATTGGTCTAATTATCTCTTTACTTATCGGAATCGTTCTCGGCTTAGTCGGTGGTGGTGGATCAATTCTTACTGTTCCTTTGGTCCATTATTTCTTTGGTACGACTATTTTCTTAGCAA
>JAWUWJ010000166.1:0-21238 GCA_034111925.1 Crocinitomicaceae bacterium | reverse complement strand
GTTGTGGGTAGATGATGAATTGGATATTACCCAGGCTGACATGACCTTAACTGGATACAACCATGCAAGTTTAACGGGAACAAATGAGTCTCAATTTGATATCGTTACGGAAGGTTGGAATGAAAACTATTTGACATGGGATAATTCTCCAACGACAAGCACTTCGACCACTGAGAATGTCCCAAACAAAACGACAACAACCGCAAATTCAGTGGTTGATGTGTTGGATTTTTGGAATGTATGGCAAGCAAACAATACGGCGAATTATGGAATGAAATTCAAACTTCAGACAACAACAAACTCGTACCGTCAACAATACTATCAGTCTAGCTCTTCAACGACCGAATCAAGTCGTCCGAAAATTGAATTTAAGGTGGATTTGACAAAATCAAATTTCTTGACTTCATCATGGGACCTTGATACGGAATTAGGAGAAGTAACAGTAGATATCAGTGAGTTGTGTGATGGAGTCTCTCCATATTTCTATTATATGTCAACCGATACAATTATCGATTTAGATAGCTTATATGGCTTCTTCACCGATACTATAATTGGAATGGATAGCACAATTTTTTACTCAACAAGCACAACAGATTTACAGAAAACGTTTACGCATATTGTATCTGGACATTATCATTTTGCAGTTTTTGATAAGAACGGTGTTCGATTGATCGATGAAACCCTTCACATTATGGATGATTTGGGGTTCGATGCTCAAACTGGATTAACGGTTAGCGGGAATGAAGTGACAGCTTCTGCCGCCAATTCTGTGGGCTCTTTTGATCTTTTTACAACAGAAGACAACTACTCTGAAATGAAAATTGACTTACTGGGACTTTCCGGAATCCAGTTTTTTGGCTTTGCCGATTTAGACAAGACAGTATCTACTCATGCAGATCTTGTTTTCGGTTATTATCTTTCTGGAACGAACTTATATACTATTGACGCAGGAGTTCTGAGTTCGACTTTTGTAACGGCGAACACAAGTTCTGATCTAGATATAATTAATGATAGAGGAACATTAAAACTAATGCTCGATGGTATTGAGCATGCATCAAAAGTAGTAGGGGCGAACTTTGTATACAAGTTTGGATTAGGAGCGCAACCAGCAAATAAAATTGGATTTTATCCAATAAAGTTTGCTTCACTGAAGAAGAAATATATATTCACTCCTAAAAATCTAAGTAACTTAACTTGCGCTGGAGATCTGGGAAGTTTTACATTTACTGTCAATACGATAAATACTTTAGAGGGGTTTAACTCTATCTTTACAATAGTTCATGAAGAAACGGGCAATCCGATTTATACCAATCAAATTGCTTTAGATGGTGTTGCCGTTCCGGTTACAATGGATTACCTTGGAACCCCCCTTTTACCTGGGGTCTATGTGATTACAATAGATATCGATGGGCCAACAATTCCATTTACAAAGAAGATTACTCTAGGGTATGAGGCATCATGGAAGACTAGTTACCAGTATGATCTTCCGAACAGCTATTCGGTGTCTAGATCGCTGCCATTCGATAATACATATTCAAATGCAATTGCCGAGAATCTTGATAAACTATCAAATGGATGGATTGAATTTACACCTGTTGTAGAAAATTTCCCCTGGAGTTTGAATCAATTGGTTCGATTTAAGTATCTGAATTTTAATTCTACTGTTTTAAGTTCAACTGAACCGTATTTTGCATTTTTCAAATGGAAGAGCGGAAAAATATTGATGTGTTATTTTGATGGCCAAAACTTTGGGAATAATATAATTAATGTAGGCGATAGGGTTAAGGTTGCTTACAACAACAATAGTGTTTCTATTTATGTAGAAGATGTTCTTTGGACATCATTCGCAACAACGGTTTTTGACACTCCAATTGGAGTTCAATTGTTATCAAAAACAGGAGGCAATGGATACAACGATGTTATTACGTCGTTTGGTTGTCAAGACAATTTGATTCACGCCAAACTAGAACGGAAAATGTCAGGTGTAAAATATAGAACTGTCTCTGGAAAACTTCGTTTCTATTATGATGAAGAGTATCAATCCCAAGAAACGGATTTAACATATAAGGTTTTCGGATTCGATGATCGATTGAACTCAGTATTGGATGGTGTTCAACAACCCTATTCAGTATTGTACGGTGATAATAGATACGAATTGGACATTACAGGACTGTCCGACGGAGCTTACATTTTGGAAGTACAGAATGACAAAGAAGAAGTGTTTTACCTAAGATTTATAAAGTAGAAAAAACTATGGCTATTCGTTTAAAAGTAGGTGTCACTGTTGGATTCGCTCTGATGTTTGGCGTTTTGATTTCATGTGCTGGTGAGACAGCTAAAGAGGTTTCTGATCAAGTCGTTTTTATGGAAAATGCGACAGTTTTTGAATCCTTTGAAATGAAAAAGGATTATGACAAAATCATGGAGAAAGAAATGACCGTTGAAAGTTCTTTACTTGATTCATTGGGAGTCCTTTTGAATCAAGCTCAAGGCGGAAGCGATTCATTGGTTGTCTATAAGCTTAGACGAGATTACTATATGGCGGAGCAGATATTTAATGAAAAGTTTGAGGAGTTTTCTACCCAGTTTACTGCTGAAGTGAACGAGAGATTGAACTCCTACATTGAAGAATTTGGAAAGGCAAAGAAGTACCCAATCATTCTTGGTTCTGCCGGACAGGGCAATGTGATGTACGTGGAGAAATCGAAAAATATAACAGATGATTTAATCAAATTCATTAACAGTAAATACAAGAAGAAATGATCAATAGATTTTACATAGGAGTGCTATTGTCTCTATTGTTTGCTTGCTCAAACGAGAGTACTAGCACACCTACACTTCATATTGGCGCGGAAACAATCGACACTCCAGTTAGCGACGTCTCTTCTATGTCAGAAAAGCCGAGCGCGTTAAACTCCGAACAAATACAAGGGATTAGCTACTCCATAAAAGCACTTTCTGGCTTGGAGTTCATTGAAAGAAAAGGAGAATCTCCAGATCCTGAAGACATAGCGTTCTTAGAAGAAGAGACTGTTTTACTCTTCGAGTTTGAAGAGAATGAAATTGGAAAAAAAATATTTGATTCCGAGCAATTAACATTTGATAAGGATGAAGCCATTAAATACTTATCGGGAAAAATAATAGGTGATATCGAAATTGAACAAGGTGAAGAAAAGTTGATTCCAGATGCCGCCTTGTATGAAGGAATATCGAGTAGTGATTCAAAAATAAGAGTCGTTTTGTTTTTTACAGAATTAGATAAAAATAAAGAGTTTACGTTGCAATATTACGATAGACTTTTTGGTGCGGGATTAATCAAATTGATAAACAAGAATTAAATACAATTGTATGATTCATAGAATTAGAACGAATAAAACCTTTAAGCTAACATGTGTTACGCTCGCATTAACGATCTTTTTTGAGTTAGTGGCACCAACACAGGTATTTGCATTAACTGGAGGGCCAGCCCAACCTGAGTTTAATTCATTTACTCCTATTGGAACTTCCGATATGGTTGACCTCTCAAGCGGAGATATGAGTTACAATATTCCTCTGATGGATGTTGGAGGATACCCATTGAACATGGCGTACTCTGCCGGTGTTGGAATGGATCAAGAAGCTTCTTGGGTGGGACTTGGATGGAATCTTTCTGTTGGACAAATCAATAGAAATGTACGTGGTTTACCTGATGATTTTAAAGGTGATGAAATGACCTATGAGAATTTTATAAAACCAAACATTACTGTTGGAGCAAGCTTTAAGTTTGAAATTGGAGCTGTAGGAGTAGAAGGAATTGGAGATGTAATTGATAATACACCCGTTCCGGCCGATTCTACGCCTGGCATAGACGTAACAGTGGGTTTATCAGCATCGTATAATAATTATACTGGATTCACATTAAAGCCTAGTGTGGGGGTTACGGCAGACCTTAATAAAAACGTTTCTATCGGATTTAGTGCTGAGTCGGGTCCGGATGGTTTGGCTATATCTCCCAATGTGTCTATTCATCAAAGTGTACATGATAAAAAGACGAGGACCAATATATTGTCGGCTAATTTCGGTGTTTCTATGAATTCTAGACAGGGTCTTACTTCCGCATCTCTTTCTATGAGTAAAAAAGCTGTGAAGGATAGGGTGGCAGCAGATAAATCATTAAACAAAGGTAAGTCCATAGGCTCATCAATTGGATTTGCAGAACAGCTTTTCACACCAACCAAACGTGTTGGAATGGAAACAGGAAGTTTTACTGTAAATGCGCAATTGGGAACTGAATTTTTTGGAGCTCAAGGAGCGGGAGAAATAACGGCTTATGGAACTGTAACAAAGGTAAAGAAAGAAGAGAAGGAGAAAAAAGTTAAGGCGTTTGGGTACAACAATACAGATTTGGCAAAGTCATTTGATGTTCTGGATTTCAATAGAGAAAAGGACGGAGCTATAAGCAAGAATACGACGAACTTGCCCATTACCAATTACACCTATGATATATACTCTGTTCAAGGACAAGGTGTTTCAGGAATGTACCGCCCTTATCGCAATCAAGTAGGGTTTGTTTTTGATACGTATGTGCAAGATGGCTCGTTTTCGGGATCACTTGGACTCGAAGCAGGAACAGGAAATCTATTTGACCTTGGTGTTGACATTGAAGGAACAGGGGTTCAAAGCCATTCTGGTTTGTGGGAGAATAACAACTATATTTTACAATACCTGAAAGAAAACTATGGATACAACCCTAAGTATGAAAAAATACATCACAAAAATGTAGGTGATTTAAGTGTTGACCGTGACTTTGGAATGTTTGATCAAACGGGTCGATACAGCCCTACTAGAGTTGAGCTTTCGGGAGCGAGATACAATAGAAACGCGAAGCGTCAATTGAATTATAAAATGAATGGAGCAGGAAACGAATATGCCATCCCTGTTGGAAGTAGTGTTAAAAGAACACAGAGACAACGTCGTAACCAAGCCATTTATAATTTATCAAAAAAGGATGTTGAAAATGGTATTGGTTATGGACCGATGGTAAATACGGTAGAGCATCCTCAGGAATACAGCTTTCCAGGAGACGCTAAAGACCATCACACATCAGAGGTTCAAATTATCAGAAACGATGGTGCCCGTTATATCTATGGCTTACCGGCTTACAACACAACGAAAAAAGAAGCAACTTTTGCAGTAGATGTTCTAGGAGATTGCCAAACAGGGCTAACAACATATAGCCCTGCAGAATTGGATGCACCCAAAACATTGCCTAATGATAAGTACTTTAATAGAGTTACTACACCGGCTTACGTTCATACACATCTTTTGACTTCTGTATTATCTACTGATTATCAAGATGTTGATGGTAATGGACCAACAAGCAATGATTTTGGAAGCTATACTAAGTTTTCCTACGAGAAAAAGAATTCGAATTACAAATGGAGGGTGCCATTTCAAAAGAACCATGCGACTTTTAACGAAGGGTTAAAATCGGATGTGAATGACGATCAAGGGAATTATGTTTACGGAGAAAAAGAACAGTTTTACGTAAGTCAAATTGAAACAAAGACGCATATCGCGGTTTTCCATTATTTCACTAGAAAAGATGCGAAAGGGGTAGAAAGTGAAGCAGGAGGAATGGGTGTAAATCAATTCTCTTATGGTCTTAAGAAAATTAGTCTTTACGCTATTGGAGAATATGATGACTTGGGTACAAACTCTGCCGCAACTCCAATTAAGGAGGTTCATTTTGAATATTCGTATTCTCTTTGCAAAGGTGTTCCTAACAATGATCTTAACGCAGTGTTGGATTTAGAAGTTGAAAAAAGCAATATGGGCGGAAAATTGACTTTGAAAAAGGTCTATTTCACCTACCGTAGATCCAAAATGGGTAAATACACAGGGTACAAATTCAATTACGGAGAATACACTCCAATTGAATTTCCTGCTGGATCTGGGAATTATATTAATCCAGATGAGTTCACCCCTGGATCGCCTAACTTGGCGTTGAATACGACGTATGACCCTACTATTCCAACGAAGGCACCTTATACAGGGTTAAATCCGCTCTACAACATAAAAGGTTATGATTCTTGGGGAAATTACCTCCCAAACAATGGAGGATGCGGGGCAGCAGAAGGATTAACGGCTGCGGAATATTTCTTTACCTCTCAGAATCAAGCAATCCAAGATAATAGAGCTGCAGTTTGGTCAATGAATAAAATTTCGTTGCCCTCTGGAGGTACTATTTCGGTAGAATATGAATCGGACGATTATGCATTTGTACAGGACAAATCTGTTCTGCAAATGTTTAAAGTTTTCGGAGCAGGAAGATCAAATAATGTTAGTGATTTGAACAATCAACCCAGCGACGTTGTATTTGAGGGGCTGATAAATGAAAATGGCCTTCTCGATAGACCATCCACATATATTTATGTTGAAGTTGACGCTGAGGCACATGATACCGACGATGCACTGGAAGATGCTGACATCGCACGTTATTTGAAAGGCTTAAAAACGGGTCCCCCAATTTATTTTAGATTTCTGATGAATATGACCAAGTTAGGTGGTTCTGAGGGCAATGAGGCTCTGGGTAAATATGATTATGTAACGGGCTATATAGAACATGAAGAAATTAATGGACCGTTGAATCTTGGAGAATCCGATAGAGCACATTTCGGAGATAGTAAAATCTTAACGTATGGAGGAAAGAAATTGTTGAGTATTCCAGTTAAACTGTTGGATCAAGAAGGAGGTCTGTTCAATGCTATACCTGGTTTAGCAGTCAAGCAAGTAAATCCAATATCATTTGCGTCTTGGAGCTTTGGTAGAAAATATTTAAGCCAACATGTTTACAGCAATCAAGCAAATGGAGACAGTGAGGATATTGAAGCCATAGTTGCGGATCTTTTAACTCCCTCGTCTCTAGATAATTTGCTTGAAGTATTTAACGGACCGAACGCTACATTGGAAAACAGAGACATAGGAAGACGGTTTATTAAAGATAAATCATGGATTCGTTTGAATACTCTTAATGCAGAAAAATTAGGGGGAGGTTGTCGTGTTAAATCTGTTCGTATGAGTGATGTTTGGGAAGAAATGAATCCTGGACAGGGCAATTACCAAACAATGAATTATGGACAACAATATGAATACGAAACAACGAATGGTACATCAAGTGGTGTAGCAACTTATGAGCCTGTGGGAAATAAAGAAAACCCTTTTGTTCAACCTGTTTATTCTACTACGAAACATTTATTGGCTCCAGACGAACAAAACTTTATGGAAATGCCATTTGGTGAATCTTTTTTCCCAAGTCCTCAAGTGACGTATTCGAGGGTTTCAGTTTCCAACTTAACCGCGGGAACAAATCCAGCAGCTCTTCAGGTTAAAAAATTGCATAAAACAGGGAAAGTGGTAACGGAATTTTATACTTCAAAAGATTACCCAACAATCGTGGATCAAACGATCATGAAAGCTTATGGAGATAAAAATCCAGTACTAAATAGTTTATTGAAGCTGTATGTTCGTGAACACATGACCGCCTCACAAGGATATGTGATCCACTTGAATGACATGAATGGTAAGCAAAAGGCACAACGAGTTTATGCCGAAGGTCAGACAGCAGCAATTTCAGGAGTTGATTATTTATACGATAACTACGAAACTCCATCAGCTTATAATGCGGCATCTGATCCGGAAAGAGGAAAAGGTAGACTTAATAATAAGGTGCGCGTAATAAATGCAGACGGTTCAATTGAAATGAAAACAATTGGAGTAGAAGTAGATATTGTACATGATTTTAGAGAAAATGCTACAAAATCAAAAACTGCAGGGCTCAATACCAATTTAGCCACCTTCATGTTGGGAGCTATTCCTATTGCTATTCCAATGCCGATTCCAAGAGTTTCTGTTTCCGAAGATCAATTTAGATCAGTGTCCACAACAAAAGTGATCAACACTTTTGGTTTGCTAAAAGAAACAATTGCGCATGATGTAGGAGCAAAAGTGTATACTAGAAATTTAGCATGGGATGGTACTACTGGGGAGGTCTTGGTGACTGAGACAGTGGATGAGTACAATGATAAATACTTCACATTTAATTATCCTGCCCATTGGTTCTATAAAGGAATGGGACAGGCATCAGCTAATTTAGGTCTTGTTGGAGGGCTTGCAGAGATAACGCCAAATTCTGGGCTCTATGCGATGACTAGTACTCAGCTTTCTCAGTCCATTGCGCCCTATCAAGCTTCAGATTTTTTGGTGAAGGGAGACGAGCTTTATTTGTCAGATGGAACGATTGTTTGGGTTTCTGGAGTTAGTGGGAATTCAATTGTATTAATGGATCAAAGTGGTGCTTTTATGCCAGGCTTAAATAATATGAATTTCGAGGTCGTTCGTTCGGGACATCGAAACTTACAATCTGCGGGTATAATGAATGTAACCTTAATGCGAGATCCACTTAAAGATCTTGGAGGGAATTATGTTTCCAATCTTGGAACGTCTTTCTTGGCAACTTCAAACTGGGCAGATTGGAAAATCATTAATGCAGGAGCAGTTGACTATTCTCAAGACTGGTATGTAGGCTGTGAATGTGGTATAGATCCTCTAGCCAACGGAGGAATTTACAACCCGTACAGATTGAACGAAAAAGGCGTTTGGAGGACTAAATCCTCAAGAACATATTTAACAGGTCGTAATGTTCAAGGAACAGTCACTCCTAGAAGAGAAGGATACTTTACAAGCTTTTCACCAATGTACAAATTGTCAAATGGTGGCAATTGGTATAAGGATTTTACTGACTGGACCTATGTTGCAGAAGTAACAAAATACAGTCCATATGGCTTTGAGTTAGAGAATGTAGATGCCTTGAATAGATATTCTGCTGCCCAGTATGGATACAACAATACATTTCCAATGGCGGTTGGTGCCAATACTCAATATAGTGAAATAGGGTACGACGGATTTGAAGACTATTCGCTTGATGGCTGTGCAGAAAACGCGCATTTCAACTTCAAAAATGTTATGGCGCCATCGTCCGTGACAAGTGAACAGTCTCATACAGGAAGGCATAGTTTGGTCATTGGAGGCAATAGCAGAGTGACTTTAGAAAAGAAATTAGGATGTCCAACAGAACTTTAAAAGCTGAAATATGTTACGAATTGATATGGTAAGAATGATTTTAGCTATGTATATAGCAATTAGTTGCTTTAGTGCGGGTGCTTGTGAAGATTTAGATGCTAGTCCTATTGCAACAGATTTGGGAGGTGGGAATTATAACTTTACGATTGATTGTATCTGGGGAACTAATCCTAATATTTACTTAGATGAAGTTCAAGTTATTGGGCCTGTTGGAACTTTAGGAGGAAGTATTGTTTATGGAACTATTGTAACTGTGCCTCAATCTGGGCAACCTTCAGTATTGAGTATTAATTATACTTTCCCTAGTGCCCTTTCAGGTGTGGCAGCGGATATTTCATTTAAATTTGTTTTAGCGAACAACAATATTTTTTCGTACAATTGTTTAGTGGAATTGGACGATCAAATCACTATTCCAGCTCCAATTCCCTGCCCGATAGCAACTTTCAGCACAATTCGTGAATCGAATTGGTGTAATACAGGAGATGTGAATATCCATTGGTCTTTCTGTAATGATGTTGATGGTGATGGGGTCGAAGATAATTATTGGACTGCACAATATGTAGAGTGGAACTTGGGAGATGGTACAACGGAGACTACGCAAGGAACAAGTTTTGTAAGCCATTCTTATAATACACCTTCACAAGTAATAATTACAGCAACCGCTTATTTTATTGGATTGAATGGAGAACTATGCACAGTTCCGTTAATTAAAATATTACCCACGCAAAGTATTCCATCTCCGAATAATCCTTGTCTGCTGGTCTTAGATCCGAGTATGCTTTATAATGAATTTTTAATAATTGAAGAACCTTACTATGCGAATCCAGGGCTTTATGTTCAACCTTCTAATCTTTGTGAAAATGATCTAGTATCGGTCTATAATTCAGGGCAGTTTTCTCCTCCACCTGTAAGTTTTGCTGGGTGGACTTATGAGCTATTTATTGATGGGCAGAGTGTTCAAAGTGGCAGTGGTATACCAGACAATACTAATTCAATTTATCAAACCAATTTAGCGCAAGGTGACTATAGCTTTGAGATCGTTTATACTTATGGGGCTTCGGATTCTATTCCCTGCAGTGTATCCGAAGCAATTCTGGTAACTGTTGATGCTTGCGACTTACCCTGCGAAACGTGTAACAGTTTTAAACCTCTTGAAGATGAGCGCTATTGGATAAGTGCTTGGGTGAAAGAAGATCACAGTACTCAAGAAAAAAAATACAACAATGCCTTCGTAGAATTGGAATTTGTTGGAAACGGATCAACGTTAAATTTTCATACATCAGGTGACCTGATTGAAGGATGGCAAAGAATTGTTGGATCATTTACAATTCCGCAAAATACAACGGACATGAACATTCATTTGGTGAATGATAATCCAGAAGTTGATGCCTTTTTTGATGACATAAGAATTCATCCATTTAACGCAAGTATGAAATCGTATGTCTATGATCCTATTACGTATTGGCTAACCGCTGAATTGGATGACAACAACTATGCGACCTTCTATGAATACGATAAAGAAGGTCAACTGATCCGAATTAAAAAGGAAACAGCCAGAGGAATAATGACAATCCAAGAATCTAGATCTAGTAACCCGAAAGAAAACTAAAGATGAACCTATTTACATTGTTTATTGCATTAACAGTCTCTTTATCGAGCTATTCAATTACCGTTGTGGAATTGATAAATAAGATGAATAAAAACTATACTTCTGCTGATAAACTAGAGTACAACACTGTTTACGAATTGTACAAAGGACACAAAAGCACAGAAGTTCATTCAAGTTATAATGGATTCATGTACCGTTCCGGATCCCAAACGTATCAGAAAATTGACAATACGGAAATGATAAACGGTTCAGGTTTTTTCCTCCAAATTAGTCACGATGAGAAAGCGTTGGTTTTAGAGTTAGAGCAAACAATGACTCAAGCAGAAATAGATGTTAGCCAAGCATTGAACCAGTGTAAGGAAAGTTCGGTTGAAGATAAAGGAACTTACTATCGTGTGAAAATGGTCTTCAATACTGTTTCAGAATCTCCATTTTCTGTAGCCTATTTAAGAATTGATAAGACAAAATTCACCTTACTTCAAATCGATTTGTATTATTCAATACACCAAGATTTTTCAACTGATTTTAGCACAACAGATTTGGCACAATCTCATCTCAAGATTAAATTCAGTAAGATCTCCACAAGTCCAAAAAATAAAGAAGATTTATTTGATTTGGGAAAATACTTGAAAAATAAGAATAACATACTTTCTCCTACAGGTAGTTGTGAGGCGTATGATTTGATAGATAATCGCATGAAATTATGAAGACTATGAAGACTTTGAAAATTATTTTTGCACTGACATTTGCCTTAATTTCTAATTATGGCGCTTGTTCAGAAGTGCAATGGACATCACGACTTGAAGGCGACGGTATTCAAGGTGGAATAATGACCATAACAGATGGTGATTACGATGATCTTATTTTGAACAATTTCGTTGATGTGAATGCTCTTGGATATATTCGTTTGGGCTTAACAGAGAGAGTTGGAATGGACTTCACAGGCGAGAGAACCATTCTTGTAGAATTGCAAATTACACCGTACGATATTTATGACGTCGCACAGGCTTCAATTACTGAAGAATTGGAAGTTGTGTATAGCTCAAATGGAACAGCTGGGATTACTGTAGATGGATCCGATTATAGAATGCCAGGAATACATAAATTTGAAATTATTGTGGTTGGTGTGATTATTAATGGAGGAGCAATAACTGATATCCCCAGTTATGTTTATCTAGAAGGTGGGTTTCAAGCAGAAAGGTATTATGAGTTGAACACCACTTCTATTCCTGAGATTAATGCCCAAATGATTAAATTTGATGAGTTTGGTGGAGCGTCTGAAGTTGGAAGTCCTTTGGAAACAGATGAGTTTACAGATGAGATTTATTTAACATGGGATTATGTTGATGGTGCTGAGTATTATGATTTAGAATGGACTTGGGTGGATAATTATGGACCATCAGGATTGACCAATATATTGTTTCAATCGGATATAGATTTAGATGAGCAAGAATTCAAATACAACAGTACTAGAATTCGTACGTCGGATCAATTTTATAAAATCCCTCAAATATTTGCTAAAGGATATGTGATTTATCGGGTTCGCGGAGTTGGAAGATGGATGGATGATCCAACAATAGATAAATATGGAGAATGGAGTAGTAATAATGGCCAACCAAAAGACTTAATTTCAGATTGGTCCTTTATGACAAATGATGTGCTTAAGATTACATTTGAACATGAAGAGTTTAAAAACTGGCAGTATCAAGCGACTTACGCAGAAGATGGAAAGAAGAAAGAAGTAACACAATATTTTGATGGAAGTTTAAGAGGAAGACAAACCGTAACAAGAATCAATAGTGACAATCACTCTGTAGTTGGAGAAACGATTTACGATAATTTAGGAAGAGGTGTGATTCAAGTGCTACCTGTTCCTCAAGAAAACCCAGCGATAAGGTACTACCCAGAATTAAACAAATCGGGATTAGCAGCGAATCCATATAGTCATTTGGATTTTGATTGGGAAGACCCGATTGCCGTTTGTGAACCAATGCCTGCAGAGCCCTTAGATCAAAATTCTGGAGCAGGAAATTATTATTCTGTTAATGGTAATGTTGGGGCTGAAGATTGGCAACAATATGTTCCTGAATCAAATGGATATGCTTTTACCCAAGTAGAATATACACCAGACAATACAGGAAGAATACGAAACCAAAGTGGCGTTGGAGCTGAGCACAAAATTGGGTCTGATCATGAAACATTTTACTATTATACGCAACCAACACAAGAAGAGTTGAATCGATTGTTTGGGTATAAGGTTGGATTTATGAGCCGCTATAAAAAGAACATGGTCGTTGATGCGAACGGTCAGGTTAGCGTATCATATTTAGATGCTCAAGGAAGAGTTGTAGCAACGGCTATGGCTGGCGAAAATTTGACTGACTTTGAAAGCCTTACAAGTGAAAGTGACAATACATTTCACAGCGAATCGTTCTCTGATTTACTCAATAAATCGAATGAAACCGATCCTGATACTGAGTTTGATAATAATGAACTGTTTAGTACTGGTACATTTGGGGCGGTGAATGATGGTTTACTTTTCAGTAAACAGCTTGGAGTAATTGATGATGGAACGAATTATGATTTCTTCTATGATATTAAAACATATTCTTATTCAGAATCATGTGACGTAACGCAAGGAGTATCATACCCTTATGTGTATGATCTGAAGCTGAGTTTAATTGATGATTGTGGCGTAGAAAAATTTACATCAATACTGCCAAATATTACAGTGAATGAGATCCAAGATCCTGTTTTTATGCAGCAATTTTCGGATCTTGATTTTTGGGTTCCAGCTGAGGTTTTGAACAAAGGAACGTATACTTTAAGTAAAACACTGACTGTTAATGAAGAGGCATTGTTAGCCTATAAAGCCGATTATTTAAGTGAAAATAATTTATGCTTGTTGCCACCGTCGGCGTTTACAGCAGAGATTTCAACAGATTGTGGCCAAAGTTGTGACGACTGCGTCCTTGAATTGGGCGATTTGGTATCATTTTTGGCTCAAGCAGCGCAAGATGAAGGATCGCCTTTGGGTGTTGAACAAACAACTTTATATACGGAAATATACATTGGACTTAAAGATGCTTGTATGGCGCCGTGTTCATTCACAAGTTCATGCGACGCTTTTCGGGAGATGTTGCTACAAGATGTGCGTCCACTCGGTCAGTATGGAGATGTAACATCAACTGATGCTTTAAGTGTTTACAACGATTCTCAAGGAATTCTTTCAGGAAATTGGTTAGCTCCTTTTACACCTTATTTAAACATAGACGGAACCCCATCAATGGTTGACGTTTATTACGATGGAACCGTTTATTTACCTCTTCTTACTTCTGCTGACCCGGCTGCTGCAAGTAACTATGCACCTGGTTATTATCAAGTAGCGCCTACCGAATTGTTAACAGTAGCAAGTTTCAGTGCTGTTTTTCAACCACAATGGGCAGAGTCATTATTGCCTTTTCATCCAGAATATCCATTGTACGAATATGTAGAAGAAATTTGTTCAACTCCTCATCCTATTCCAACGAGTAGTGGAGGAACAATTGATTTGACAAGTGATTATTTTGATGACATTCTACGAACAAAAATCACGAGTTATGATTTAGCGACAGCGGATCCTATTGTAGGTAATATATTTGATATTGACTTTATTGGAAATACGGTTTTGTCTCGTGATCCATATTTCAATATTGATTATAGTGTGCACCCTCAATATTCGCCAATTACAGCAGACATGTCAGTTTTGAAAATAACGGTCATGACAGAAATGCTGTCCAATTATAAAGGATTGGGTGTTTCTATGTTCCAAACGGCCGTAAAGATAGCCCTTTTCCCTAATGACAATGCAATAACAACTTCAAGTCTTCCAGTAGATTGGACAGCTTTGGCTAGTGCGTATCCGCTCTTAACACCACAAGAAAATGATTTGATTTGGCAGAATTATAAAACATACTATTTGTCTGCTAAATCTCAATTAAATCAATATCTAATGGATGTTTATGGGTTTCATGAAAGTCCTGGATTGTTCAATGGATGCATTGGCGTAGGTGAGTTTAATCCTGGAATTGTCGGAGCATTCAATGTTTACCCCGTGTTGTTTTTAGTTATGTATTCGGAGGTTCTTAATGCTTGGGGGCCATCGCTCTCAAATCTTCCCACTACATTTTGTGATCCTATTTTCGATACAAAGCAAGCCCGTATAATTCGTGTAGATAATTTGGCAAATTCTTCTACCCCTTCAGCTGCAGCAGCTGTAGATGGTTCGGCTCAGGCAGATTATATGCAATGGCAACAAACAGGCTTATGCCCCTTAACGATGGATATGGAGCGCTTGTTAGAGCGTTTAGGTGTTGATAATTTATTGAATACTGCGTCATCCATGGCGGATGTGAACGAGTTTGTTCCAGATTTATATACTGCATTTACGAATGGAGCATACACGAACAGTTCAACAATGCAAATTTTAGGAACAATAAACAGCACCAATATGGAGCTTGCATTTAGTGAAAATGGAACAACAGAATGTACAGTGATTCTATCGGAATTAAGCAACTTAGGAGGGCCGTTGCCTTGGTCTTCATATAATTTTGGTGCAATTCCTTGGTATATCTATGATCTTAAGAATAGTTATCCAACTGGAGTGCCAAATCAAACGAGTGTTATCGTAGTGGCTGGAATCGATGCAGCCACAGCGCAAGAATATGTTATGACGTACACAAGTTGTGTAGACTTGAATGGTTGTCAAGCAGATTACTTAGCCAACAATCAAGACGATCCAGATTGTGCGAAAGAAGAGGAGTTTGAAAGCGCTATGTTGGGTTTAATGCAAGCCTTAATTATTAGTGGAGACTATACTCAGAGTGGAGTTAATTTAAACACAATTTCAGAATTTTCGTCAAGCGTATTGGCTCAACATTTTGGTGGGACTGTAACATGGGATGGATCAACAGGAATCATTTCATTTTTTGGAGGATCTTATCAAATTGGATTTATTCCTTCGACTTCTACTCAAATGATCAACTCGTATGATTTAGTAGACGGAATTGTGTACAGTAATCTGTACAATGTAGTAAATACCGTTGCTGAATCTGTAAATGAAGATGATCCCTATATTTATGTTTCTAACACTTTAACAGATCTCGAATTAAACTGTTCTTGTGAAGAAATGATGTCAGATCAGGCTCTTTCTTCATTTGAAAGTGAATCTTCGGGTCCATTACTGGCATTATTGAATCATTTTTGGATAAACTATACCACAATTTCGATTGGAGATGAATTACCAGAGATAGATGCGTTTACTCCTTTTACATCAATGAATGGATTAAACTTAGAACTGTTTAGTTTAACTAGAACTCCCAGTTCAATAAGTTTTGCGCTAAATGAAGTTGGTACTATCGATAATATAAGTTTTACAACTCCTGACTGGTCGTTGCCACCTTATTCATTAATTAACCCAGTAGTTCAGTTTACCAATATTGAAATTGACCTATCAACAACGCCACAGAGTTACACCTTAACGCTGCTTACAGAGTGTTCAGTTATAGTAGGGTCTGGAGAAAATTCAACTACAATTCTTGAACCATGTGAAGTTGAGATTAATGGAGTTCTTGACGGAGATCGAGCATTATTCGAAGTGAATTGTGACGAATGCGACACGCCAAATTTACTAGCACCAATAAGTTGTACCGATGCATATACAGCCTATTCTACATTTATGAATTCTACATTTTCTGGTGATTTGTTACCAGATGATCCAATTTTTAATGAAGATTCAATATTTACTGCGGAGTATATAGGTACACAAGAGAATTTTTGCAATTCATCTTATGCCTATATATGGGCGGCTTACAACGAATACATTCTTGACATGAATATCACTTCAGTTTCAGACATTGCTTATTTGAGTATAGGCGAATTCGGAACAACAGGTTTAGGATATGACTATACGACTCTTTCAGCGGCAATTGATGCTTATGTTTTATCTGATTTTGACGATGAAAGTCTTGAAACCTACCTGACATGGAATGAATATGTTGCAAACGAATATTTAACTGGAATTACAGTATGTCCGCCATTTATGCCTACTCCAGTTTTTCCTGCTGTTAATATGGACTTTCCATGTGATCAATGGGAGAACAACATTAATGCGGTCAATGCTCAAAACCAACAATCTATTTATTTAGACCAAATGGGAGACGCATTCGTTCAGGCGTATATAGAAGACGCTATTGCATCTGTTGAAGAGAATTTTTCGGAGTCGCACTTGGACAAAGAATACCATTATACACTCTATTATTATGATAGAGCTGGAAACCTGATTCAAACAGTTCCACCAAAAGGAGTAGAACGATTTGAATATACTTATGGATCAAATGGGAATGAAGTTCTCGCAGGAACCACTCAAGCTTACAATGATGATATCAACACTCAAAGAGAAGATAGTCCTGATGCTACAACAAATGGAATTTTAGCACCTGATCATAAATTTGAAACAAAGTACAGATACAATTCACTCAATCAATTGGTATATCAAACTACTCCTGACGGTGGAATTAGCAGATTTGCATATGATGCCCTAGGTCGATTGATCATGAGTCAAAATGCAAAGCAAAAATTGAACAAACAGTACAGCTATACGAAGTATGATCATTTGGGTAGAGTAATAGAAGTGGGAGAATTGACGATCCCTCATAATGCGATTCAGTATATCAATGAAATTGGGCGCTATGTTGTTTCTGTTAATAATGCTGGTGGAGGTATTGATCTCGTAGAATGGGATGGCGTGAACCTATCTTCCTTCCCTGACAACCTATCAATGGACAGAGAGGAAGTAACACGTTCTATCTATGACGAATTGTACGATGAACAAGGGAATCAAATACTGGCAAATATTGTTGTAGATCAAGTAACAACAACTTTTGGAGATGTATCTGTAAGAGGATTATTTGGTCTGGGTTATGCAGGTGATAATACACGTAACAGAATAGTTGGTGTCGTCTATCAAGAAACGTATGATCCAAACATTAACAATTATGAGAATGCATCGTATTATGATTATGATGTTCATGGAAATGTGAAGCATTTAATTCAAATCAACAATGACTTAAGACTTAAAGAAATTAACCATCATGTTAAACATTTTGATTATTCATACGATTTAGTAAGTGGAAATGTGAATTCGGTAACATATCAAAAAGACGCACCCGATCAATACATTCATCGTTATTGCTATGATTCTGATAATAGAATTACGATAGCAGAAACTTCAAAAGATGGATTTGTATTTGAAAAGGATGCAAAATACTTCTATTATGATCATGGCCCGTTAGCTAGAACAGAAATTGCTGAAGATAAAGTTCAGGCTTGTGACTATGCCTATACAATTCAAGGCTGGATAAAAACGGTTAATGGTGAAGAAATTGACGAATCTACAATGATGGGCTTGGACGGATTGTGCACTACATTAAACTCACAAGTTGCCAGAGATGCACATGGATTTAGTTTGAGTTATTTTGACGGCGATTACCAAGCACAAAATACTGACATGTTAAGTCACTCTCAAACAGTCAATTTTGCGCAGCACGGAGCAAGTTTATTTAATGGTAACATCAGAAGCATGTACACGTCACTTTCTGAACTAAATGAAGTGAGTATTGGTACCCATAAAACGAAATATGCCTATGATCAATTGAACCGTATCAAAGAAATGGAAGGAGCAAATGTTATAGCTTCTTTAGGTAGTTCATTGTATTTCCCTTCTAATTACAATTCATCATACAGCTTTGATGAAAACGGAAACTTAGAATCCCTCACAAGAAATGCGAATGACGGAGGAACGAGTGTTTTGATGGATGATTTCTCGTACAAGTACGAAGATGGATTTAATGGAAGTGAAAACAATAGACTAAGTTGGGTATTAGACCAAGCAGGAGTCTCTGATTTCGGAGGAGCAGATATTGACAACAGCATGGGGGTTGGAAATTATGAATATGATGAAATTGGTCAATTAACTCAAGATTTAGATGAAGATATTATCTATATTAAATGGAAAGTGACCAACAAAGTAGAGGAGATCGGAATCAATACAGATACAGATCTAGCTACAGCTGAAAAGATCATTCATTTTGATTATGATGCGATGGGCAACCGAATTGCCAAGCATGTAATTGAAGATAATGGTGATCTTAAGTCGACTTTTTATATCTTAGACGCACAAGGCAATTGCATGAGTATATATGAACATATCAATAATTACGCAGTGGCAGGAGAGGATCCAAATGATTTCCTCGCCTTAGCTGAGCGTAACATGTATGGTTCGAGCCGTTTAGGCTTGGAGCGTGTTGATGCAATTATGGATTATGCAGAAATTGAATCTGATGTTCACGACTATGATTTAAACGATTTTGTTGTTCAACCATCTAATAATTTTTGTGATGAATTGGGGTGGCATTTTGACGATTATGATAATGGTGTCTTAATTCAAGCGGATCATTCTATCTCATTAAACGGTGAAGAAATTACGGTAAGCCATACTAGTTTTGACGCCTATTCTGCGTGGATGAACTTTAACACAATTGTTGGTGAGCAATATACATTCAGTTTTGAAGTAGATAATTTGAATGCGCAAACTCTAGATGTTAATGGCTTTAATTGTACAAGTGGCATGTCACCACTATTTAGCGATGTAATTTCTACTCCAAACACGTATTCTTATAATTTCATAGCTATAGAGGAAAGAACGAGAGTAAAGTGGAGAATAGTTAGTGCTGCTAACCCTGGGTATACAAGTGTGACTATGTCTAATATTACCGTTATAGGCCAAGGAGATGTATTTGGATCGAATGCTGTGCTTATTGCAGATCCATATTTTGTAAGCAATGAAATAGGTGATAAACGCTATCAGCTATCCAATCATTTAGGGAATGTACTGGAGGTTGTGACAGACCGAAAGCTTCCTAAGGAACTTGGAAGTACAGGAACAGTTGATTATTATACGGCTGATGTAGTTTCTTATTCAGATTATTACCCTTACGGGATGGTAATGCCTAACAGAAATGCGTCAGCAAGTGATTATAGATATGGCTTCCAAGACCAAGAGAAGGATGACGAGGTTAAGGGAGAAGGGAACTCTTATGATTTCGGTGCGAGGATGTATGATCCGAGAGTTGGGAGATTTTTCAAAAGAGATAATTTTGAAGCAAAATCTCCATTCCAATCTCCTTATCTATTTGCCGGTAATACTCCAATTATGGGAGTTGACGTTAATGGGGATTCCCTATATGTTCTGTTTTGGGTTACTGGTAATCAACATACTGGTCGTGTTGCGGGGGCTGACGACGAAATGTTTAGAGCCGCCGCTTGGACGAGGAAAAGAAACATTGAAGAATTTTCATTTGATCCTGCTAAAGATAAAGTAGTTGTGATGAAGGTCACCGATTTAAATCACATAAAATATAAGATGAAGTGGGCAACTAAAAAATATTCTAAGACTTATGGAAAAACTAAAGAAGTTGGATATTGGTCTCATTCTGGACAGGACGGACCAACAGGGTCAGATTTAACCTCAGGAGGTAATCAATTTAGCGATAAGTTCAAAATGCAAATGTCCGAAGAAGGATGGGGGCAAATCGATTATAATTGGGGAAATAATGGTAATGAAGTACTCAACTTTTATGGATGTAGGAATGGAAAAGCTGATGCCGAAGAGGAAAACAATAATTTCACACTGAATATTTCAGCCTTAGGTAATGCCAAAAACGTTACTGTATCAGGTCAAAAGGGGTCTTCCTACCCTTCTTTGTATAATAATACTAGGCAATCTACTTCTAGTATGCGTGATGGGAATTTCAAAGGGAAAGAAATTTATATGGTTGGTGGTCAACCTGGTAAAAAAGGTTTTATACTTGGTGTCGCATATCAAATGTCTGAATCTAAAAATGGTGTGTCAACAGGTTCTAGTTTTCAAAATGGAAAAGAAAATCGGAGTACTGCTTTTTCAACTGATAGAAGATAATATTAATTTAAAAAAACATAGCTGGATATTATGATTAAGAAATTAACTTTTTGGAAGTATTTGACTTTTATAATTATTTCTGGATTAATTATATTTACGAGTATGTATTTAAATCGATATGATTATAGGAATGATGATTCGATTATAGGCCACACTATAAATAGTTTTTGGAATTTAAATCGTTTAGATGTTGATAATAGAATTGAAAATAAATCCGTTAAGATTGTTTGGGAATGTGAAGGGGACAAGGCTGTTTTATATAATAGTAATTCAGGTATAATTTCAACAATACCAAATAAGTATGGGACTAATTTGATATCGGTTTACGTCGATGGAGAACGAATTAAAGGTTATGGTTACATGAAGAATAAATGGTGGATAACGTTTGATTTTAATTTTCATCTAAAAAATGATTCAATAACGTTACAAACAGATCCTGAGATTTATAAGTCTTATACTTTTTAAAGTCGGGAGTGTACAGAAAGTGTGATAGA
>JAWUWJ010000165.1:0-40633 GCA_034111925.1 Crocinitomicaceae bacterium | reverse complement strand
TTCTCCAAAGAGCGTTATTTTATCAGTAGCACAGAAGTTATAAATTAGTGAAGAATTAAATGATGTGTTTACAGAGAGTAAATTGACACTCGACCACCAATCTATTCTTGCACCTGCATTAAACCCAAGTGAATGCTTATCGTTAAAATTATGATTGAGCGCATAAATGAAGGATGCAGCTTTAGTCTCATCATTTTGATTCCAGAAATTAAAATGAGCAATTACAGCCATTTGTGTTTTTCCCTCAGGTTTATTTAGAATTTCATATTTAGCACCGATACCAATGTCTCTAACTTTATATCTAGTTGGGTCTATAAATAAATCATTATGAAAAATATTAAAGGTTCCTGTTGCTCTCAATTCAAGTTTTTCGAAAAGACCAAATCGAAACAAGGCAGTAGGCATTCCGAAAGTATAACTCTTATATGGAGAGAACTCAGTATTGGAACCAAAGGTTACTGCAGATTCAATTTGAAAACTGTTCTTTGGAACTGTCACAGCACTAGCAGAAACAGAAGGAGCTTCTGTACTAATCGTTTGGCTAGTTGCGTTAAATGCGAATGTTAGCAATAAGATTGCAGTTAAATGTTTCATCTTATTCTTTATTTTTTGAATCGATCCAAATCGTAACAGGTCCGTCATTGATTAAGCTCACTTTCATGTCAGCTCCAAAAACGCCCGTTTCCACTTTGTGATCGAATTTTTTAAGTTGTGCAATAAAATATTCATACAAAGGAATTGCAGTCTCAGGCCGTGCCGCTTTTATATAACTCGGTCGATTGCCTTTCTTGGTCGATGCGTGCAATGTAAATTGACTGATCACCAAGAATTCTCCTTCAATGTCGGCTGAGGATAGATTCATTTTTCCCTCTTCGTCACTGAAGATTCTGAGGTTTACAATCTTTTGTGAAATCCAATTGGCGTCCTCCTCTGTGTCGTCATTTTCAATTCCGATCAGCAAAAGCAAACCTTGATCAATGGCTCCATGAACCTCTCCGTCAATTTTAACTGAGGCTTCACTGACACGTTGAACAAGAACTCTCAACCGTAAATATTTTTTCGATGGATGTCATTTTCGTCTTCTTCCATCAATTGAACATACGTCATGTAACGACTTTCGTCCAATTGTTCATTTTCCAAAGCCTCCTTTACAGCGCATTTCGGCTCGTTGATATGTTGACAGTTGTTGAACTTGCATTGGTCCATTAAACGTCTCATTTCGGGGAAGTAGTGCGAAATAACCGTCTTGTCCATGTCTATAATTCCAAAAGCGCGAATTCCAGGTGTGTCAATGATATATCCACCGGTCGTCAATTTGTGCATTTCGGCAAACGTCGTTGTGTGCTTCCCTTGTAAATGTGATTCAGAAATTTCACCCGTTCGAATGTTCATCTTAGAATCAATCGCGTTTACAAGTGTGCTTTTCCCTACACCACTATGGCCTGAAATTACAACTTGATTGCCTTTTATTTCATTCTTAAGAAATTCAACGTTGTCTTTATTCAACGCCGAAACTTTGTGACACGGATAGCCGATGCCCTCATACATGTAAATCAATGCATCAATATATTCCAAATCATCTTCGGAATATTGATCAATCTTATTGAATAAAAGCGTTGTTGGAATTCGAAATGATTCTGCTGCGACCAAAAATCGATCGATAAATGCAAGGTGTGTGTCTGGCGAATGAATGGTAACCAACAAATAAGCACGGTCAATATTTGCCGCAATAATCTGTTTCTGATGACTCAGATTCGTTGATTTCCGAACGATGTAATTTCTTCGGTTTTCAAAATCATCAATCACTCGATTTCCTTCCTCATCTTCCTTATCAGAAAGAATAACGACATCGCCAACGGACACCGGATTCGTTGTTCGGAGTCCATCCAATCGCATTTTTCCGCGGATTCGACAATTGACAATACTACCATCGTTTAATTCAACGATGTACCATTTTCCTGTAGACTTTAATACTTTACCCTTTTCTGACATTGCTGTAAAAGTAATGATGAAGAATGAATAAATTCACGTCGATTCTATTTTCGTTGAATTCGTTCCAAACCATTTATTAAAAATAACACATGCAACGAGATCTCCCGTTACGTTAATCGATGTTCTGAACATCCCTAAAATTCGATCAATACCGATGATCACGATTAAGCCATCCGTTGGAATTCCGGAGCTTTGAAGAACAGACGCCAAAATAATTACACCACCTCCCGGAATAGCTGGAGTTCCAATAGAAGCCGCAACAATGGTAACGGTAATTAGCAAAAGTTCAATTGTGCCTAAATCCACTCCATAAGCTTGCGCCATGAACAGTGCTGAAACACATTGAAACACTGCCGTTCCATCCATATTGATTGAAGCACCGATTGGAATAATGAAATCGCTAATGTTTGAAGAAACGCCAAGCTCATTGTCGGCCGTCTTCATTGATAAAGGCATTACTGCTGCCGAACTAGCGGTTGAAAATGCCAGCAATTGTGGCCCTCGGATATTTTTTAAAAAAGTAAATGGATTCGTTCCAACAACGGCTTTTAAAAGAATCAAATAGAAGATAAGAAGAATGGCCAATCCAACGAGGACAGTAATAATGTAATAGCCGAGCGCCAATAAAATGTCACCTCCAATTCTCGACAATAATGCAGCGATCAACCCAAAAACTGCATAAGGAACGAGAAGCATCGCCCATGAAATGATGATCATGCAAATTTTTTGAACGGCTTCTGCAAAACGGATAATCGGTTGAGCAGTCGTTTTATTCAATTGGGTAATTGCTACGCCAATAATGATTGTAAAAATGACAACGCCCAACATTTCACCACTCAACATCGCTTCCAATGGATTGTCAGGTATCAAATTGGCAATCATTTCAGGAGCGTTCGTGAATGAGTTTTGAACTTCATTTGCAACAACCTCACCTGTGCCTTGTCCTGAAAAGCCACCCATAGAATGGATGTAATCACCAGGAGCCATAATAATCGTAACAGCCATTCCGATAATAATGGCAACGGCTGTTGTAAATAAAAAATAGAGCAAAAGCCTTAATCCCATTGACTTAAGATCTCCAGCTTGATTGCTTACAATTCCAGAAATGATCGATGTGAAAACCAAAGGAATCATAATCATTTGAACCAGTTTCATAAAGATTTGGCCTGGAAGTTCGAGCCAGTTCCCAATTCTTATGCTCGTTCCTGCCTCCATGATTCCGGTAGAAGGGTTGAGTAGATAACCAACGCCCGCACCCAAAACAATTCCAATGACAACTTTTAGCCACAACTGACCATTAATTAGGCGCTGTAAATAAACACTAAGATGATTTATTGGTGTGATTTGCATGAAACCAATTTTAATATTTTCGTTTGGATGTATATTAATACGAAGATAGCCTATGCTGTGCTGATTGTCAACTAATGATGAGGTCTTATTTAGTTATCGGTAAAGGAATTGTTTGAATAATCATTAACTTCGTTAACTCAAAATTTAACACATGTCAATAGAGGTTAAAAATCTATTTAAATATTACGGAAGCCAAGCAGCTGTGAAAGACATTTCTTTCAAGGTGAATAGTGGTGAAATCGTTGGTTTTTTAGGGCCAAACGGAGCTGGGAAATCTACGACGATGAAAGTGATTACAGGCTTTATCTCTGCTTCTGGTGGGGAAGTTAAAGTCTGTGGCTTGCCTGTTTCAAGTGATTCATTGGCCACTCGGAAATTGATCGGGTATCTGCCTGAAAACAATCCTTTGTATTTGGACATGTACGTTAAAGAATACTTGACGTTTGTAGGGAAAATTTACAAAGTCAAGAATTTGAAAGAGCGCGTTGCCGAAATGATTAAAAAAGTTGGTCTTGAAGTGGAGCAAAACAAAAAGATCGGTCAATTGTCAAAAGGGTACCGCCAACGTGTTGGATTAGCGCAAGCGATCATTCACGATCCAGATGTTTTAATTCTTGATGAGCCAACTTCTGGTTTGGATCCAAATCAATTGGTGGAGATTAGAGAGTTAATTAAGAGCATCGGAAAAGAGAAGACCGTAATGCTTTCAACTCATATTATGCAAGAAGTTGAAGCAATTTGTGATCGGATTGTCATTATAAACAAAGGTGAAATCGTAGCGGATGATAAAGCTGCTGATCTTCAATTGGAAGGATCAAACCTTACTGTTTATGCAGAATTTGAAGGAACCGTTTCAAAAAGCTTGTTGAAAAAAATTCCAGGAGTTGGAAAAGTAGAACAAGTGAAAGGTGGATGGCTTCTTGAATCAAAAGAAAATATTGATTTAAGAAAAGCTGTTGCTAAATTTGCCCAAGAAAACGACATCCTAGCAATCACATTGCGAACAGAAGAGAAATCATTAGAGGAAGTATTTAAGAACCTTACGAAGTAGTCAAAATGCCTAAGAATTTTATTGAAGAGTTGCAGTGGAGAGGAATGATCCACGATATAATGCCTGGAACGGAAGAGGCGTTGAACAAGAAAGTATCTTCTGGATACATTGGTTTTGATCCGACTGCGGATTCATTGCACATTGGAAGTTTGGTTCAGATAATGACCCTCGTTCATTTCCAACGCGCAGGACACAAGCCGTATGCATTGGTTGGTGGAGCTACAGGAATGGTCGGTGATCCTTCTGGAAAATCCCAAGAGAGAAATTTATTGGATACTGAAACGCTGGACCATAATGTTGCTTGTGTTAAAAAGCAATTGGAGCAGTTTTTGGATTTCGAAAGTGGTGAAAACGCCGCTGAAATGGTTAATAATTACGATTGGTTCAAAGAAATGAATTTCTTGGATTTTATCCGTGATATTGGAAAGCACATGTCTGTGAATTATATGATGGCAAAGGATTCTGTAAAGTCAAGACTGGAAACGGGAATGTCGTTTACTGAGTTTTCTTACCAATTGGTTCAAGGATACGATTTCTACTACTTGAATACGCACAAAAATTGTATTGTTCAATTGGGAGGCTCTGATCAATGGGGAAACATTGTGACGGGAACTGAATTGATTCGTAGAAAGGGTGGAGGAGAAGCATACGCTGTTACAACTCCATTGATCAAAAAAGCGGACGGAACCAAGTTTGGAAAAACCGAAGGTGGAAACGTTTGGTTGGATGCTGAAAAGACATCGCCATATGAGTTCTACCAATACTGGTTCAATGCGTCTGATGAAGATGCAGAGAAATACATTAAGATCTTTACGCTGAAAAGCAAAGAAGAGATAGAAGCGCTTATTACTGAGCACAAAGAGGCTGAGTATTTAAGAAAATTACAGAAAGAATTGGCTGCCGATATTACACGTCGTGTGCATGGAGAAGATGCATTGACAGAGGCTATTGCAGTAACGAATTTGGTTTTCGGAAAGGCAACGAATGAAGAGATAAAGGCATTTAGCATTCCTGCTTTCGAAGCAATGAAAGGAGCATTCAAATTTGCAACAGTTTCTCGTGCAGACATGGATGCTGGACTTGGAATCATTGATGCGCTTGGAGCGAAGACTGAATTCTTAGCATCGAACGGTGAAGCGAGACGTGAGTTGAAAGGAAACGCGATTTCTGTGAACAAAGAAAAAGTGAACGATCAATTTATGATTACTTCCGAGGTGCTAGTTCATGACAAATACGTGCTTTTGAGCAAGGGAAAAAAGAACAATTATTTGTTGATTGTGGAGTAGTTGGGTATGTATAGACCAGAACAAACCATGTGAAAAATATTACTCTTAATACTGATTGCTCTTACGCAGTGCGTTTGAAATGACAATATTCAAAATTAAAATTCAATTTAGTTAGAGCAATAAATCAGGCACGTCATATTTTGATGCCCAATTCTGTTGAGTTAATGATTCTACAATTTTATTCAGATAATCTGAATAAAAAAAATCATGAAAAAGAATATAATGTTGCAAGAAAAAACAACAGAAATTTACACATGAATTGTAATTTAAAATATTAAGGTAGTACTAAGGCCTATTGAATTGCTAAATTTAGAATAACATACAGATTAGATAAACAACATATGTTGTTTATCTGGTTGTTGTATGTCATTGAAAATTACTATTTGAATCCAACAACCATAGCCGCATAATTATCTTGAATTGTTGCAGTGATAACTGATTTATCAGTATTGAGACCATCAATTGTATCTATTTGATTAAATTCTCTCATCCACTTATCTCCCCATAAAGTCAATTCTATAATAATTGGAGTCAATTCAACACCTTTATCGGTTAGCAAATAAATATTCTCCTTTTTATTTTCAGCTGTTTTTGTCTTAAATATCAAATGAATAGATTCTAATAACTTTAATCTAGCCGACAGAATACTTGGAGCAATTCGTTCATCGGAATCCGAAATTTCTTTGAATGTCTTTTTATGACTAATCAGCATATCTCTTATAATCAACAAAGACCATTTGTCACCAACAACATCAAGTGTTGATGAAATAGGACAACCTGAACGAAATTTATTATTCATATTTTTTTTGTACTATTACTATCGAATCAATAGTAATAATTATATTTGCTATCAATTCGATAGTGAAAATATAAAACATTCTCATGAAACAAGAAAAAAAATTATCTAAAATCAATCTGTACGATAAGTTTAACGCTGCTTTTGTAAGTATGATTACACCTGAAATGTCAGATTTAAAAAAAATACGGAAGCAAAATTCTTATTCAAGCACACCAACTTTAGTCAAACCATTTGAAATGCCTTTAGAGTTTATTTCAATAAATGGAGTGAAGATCAGAATGTCAAAATCAGTCATAGACCTGAAGAATAAAGAAACAATTATACTCTTGTCTGCCTTCCCGCACAGTATCATAGCATACTCACCTATTTGGAGCGAATTAAAAAAAGATTATAATGTTTATGCATATGATTTACCTGGTTTTGGGGCAAGTGAAACAAAATCTGAATATATGTCATTTAACTTTCAAGGTGATTTCTTAAATTCATTTATAAAACATTTTGATATTGAAAATTCACATATAGTTGCTCCTGACGTTGGAATGGCGAGTGCGCTATCATATGTTATTAATCATAAAAACCACATAAAGTCACTAATGATTGGTGATGGCCCTGGTGCTTTACCAGCAATCGAACCAAGCGTTATGAAAAAAATGGTTCATTCAGGTTTTTGGAGAACTATGTTTGTTATAGCAGGAAGTGGAGCCTTAGTTGAATCTGCTAAAAACTTAGGTAATGTAAGATATGTTCCAAATAAATATGAGTTATCCGACTATAAAAAGTCACACAAAGGAAAAGTAGCAAATAGTATGAAATGGTTCAAAACCTATCCTGAAGCCTTAAAACATCTTGACCAAAACTTAAAAGACATCCAGATACCTACAAAAATATTTTGGGGAGAGCATGAAGCTATTTTGGATAAAAAAAATGGAGAGAACCTAAATAAACGAATGCCAAATAGTGAACTGGAAATATTTGAAAACTGTGGACACTTTGTCTATCAAGATGATTATCCAAGATTCATCAGATTGATTCAAACATGGGTGGAAAAACACAAATAAAAAGGATGATTTCTTTTATACAAGAATTAAAGTTCCGTAACGAACACCTATTTTACTTTGGGTTATTTTGCCTAATTCTTTCAATTGTTTGTATCGTTCTAACTAAAACAACATCAACACAAGTTCATGGAGTAAACGCTTGGTTCAAACCTTTTAAATTTACAGTTTCAATAGGTTTATTCTCTTGGACTATGGCTTGGTACTGTGATTATCTGTCCGATTTTAATGTGACACCTTTTAATTGGACGGTAATTACACTGTTCGGTTTTGAACTTGTATATATTATTTTTCAAGCATCAAAAGGACAATTATCTCACTTCAATATTAGCACACCAACACATTCACTTCTATATACGTTAATGGGTTTAATAGCAGTACTTGTTACTCTATACACTGCTTATATTGGCCTTTTATTTTTCACACAGTCTTTTCCAAATTTACCTAGTTATTACGTTTGGTCAATTCGTTTGGGAATCTTGATTTTTGTTATTTTTTCATTTGAAGGAGGGTTAATGGGTTCTAGAATGAATCATAGCGTTGGAGCTATCAATGATAATTCGAATTGGTGGATTCTAGGTTGGAGCAAAACTGTCGGTGATTTAAGAGTATCGCACTTTATTGGAATGCACGCTTTACAAATTTTACCATTACTCTCCTTCTATATTTTTAAAAACACAAAAGCAACAATAGTTATTTCAATACTTTATGGGCTTCTTGCTGCTTCAACATTAGTTCAGGCATTAAATGGTAAACCTATTATTACTCAAAAGGAAATTAAAGAATCAGAATAAAACGGCATACAATAATGTATAAAAGTAATAGCGGTTTTGGAGAAATATCGAACCGTTTTTTTGTTTTAATTAGGTGTCTTGCTATCCGAAAAGAAGGTGCGTTTTATTCGCTACTGCTCTTATACTGCCGGTTACCAATAATGAATTGGAGCAATAATTGCGCGTAAAAAAATATGAGAACCATTTTATTTTGCTTCACAATTATTGTTTCTGGAACTTCTTACTCGCAATCTTCGGAAGAAAAAAATGATTCTATTGTACAGTTTATTAGTTGTCCAGCTGAGTTCCACGGTGGGCATCAAGAATTATTGATTTACATTGGGGATAACATTAATTATTCAGACATTGATTCAAATAAATTTGATTACGGTACCATCTTTATTACATTCTTTGTTGAAGCAGATGGCCATATAACCGATATGGAATTATTGAATAAAAATAGAGAGAACATTTGTAATAAAGGTGCAACACCATTTAAATCTATGCCGAATTGGAAGCCCGCTTGCGATGGTAACGGCCCAATAAGAGAAAGAGTAAGAATTCCAGTTATTATAGAGATAATCCGTGATGAATATACTGGTAGTACAACCAATTTGTAATAAAGGGTTATGCTTCGTTTGATCAAATTTGGATTGACAAACGTCCTACCTTTAAAAACTACTTCTTCACCACCGGCAAAACCACTTTACTATCTCCAAACACTTCATGCACTGCAGATTCAAAATCGGAATCTACCGCCTCGTAAATATTCTCGACATACTTCTGCGGGTTCAAGTCAAACAAAGGAAACATTGAGCTTTGAATTTGAATCATGATTCTGTGCCCCGGTTTGAACGTGTGTAACACCTCGAGCAACGGCACTTCAATTTCTGTTTTTTCTCCAGGAACCAATTGGTTTGGCGTTTCAAAAGAATCATAATACCGTCCACGGATATATCCACATCTTACCAAATGCTGAAAACCATTCATTTTCACGTTTGGTTTGTCCGTTGCTTGCGGTTGGCGGTCCATTGGAAAAACATCAATGACTTTCACGTAAAGATCGGCGTCTTGGTGGTCCGTTGCGAATTGAATGAGCGCTTGAATTTCCCCTTTCACAGTTGTTGAATCCGTCATTGGTTCCGATGCGAAAGTCAGTACATCTGCGCGTCTTGAAACAAAGCGTTGATCGTCGGTCATGTAATGCTTTGGCGCCAAAATGTGAAAATCCTCATCCTTCAAAAATGGAACAGGATGATCTGGATCAGAAACATACGTTTGACTTTCAGTTGTTGATTCCTCCGATAGACTTCCATTTGGGTTGAGGTAAAAAGTGATTTCCTCCAATTTATCATCGAAAGGATTGTCTTGGAAGTCTACCCATTTTTTGCTTCCTGTATCGAAAACGTGAGCTCTAAAATCGAGCGCTTTTTCTTCACCTTTTTCTTTTAAATGAAGTTCAAAATAATTGAACTCAATTTGCTCTTGGTAGTTCTTTGAAAGGTCATTTCCATAGAAGATATCGCCCAAATAATACGCAGTATCTCTTCGCTGTGGATGTCCATGCGACCAAGGTCCTAAAACCAATTGCACTTTCGATTTCGGCGCATCGGCGTACATTTTCTTAAAGGAATTTAAAATGCCGTACAAGTTCTGTTCGTCATTCCATCCGCCAACAACCATCGTTTGGCATTTACTTTTCTTCAAATATTGAATCCAATTTCTTTCCTGACGGTATTCGTCGTAATTCGGGTGCTCAATGATGTTCTTCCAGAAGAAATTATCGGAATCAATCATGTGCGCTGTGTTGCTGAGCGCTCTTCGCTTGAGAAAGTAATCGTAATAATCTTCAGTCAATCCTTTTTCTGGATCGAGCATAAACGGTTTGTCGACTACATTGTACCAGCTTTTTGAAGTAGTGTCGGTTTTTTGAATGCCAAAAAGATCCATTACAGGCATGTAGTTCATTCCGTACAATCCATAGCGATTGAAATCTTCGAAGAAAAAATTAGTTACGGGTGCCATCGCCAAAACTGCCTTTAGATTCGGGTGGTTTGTCACAGACGCTACCAGAGATGTAAATCCAAGATATGAATTGCCGTATTGACCAATGTTCCCATTGAAATTCTCTAAATTTTTAGCCAACCAACTATACGTGTCATACGAATCGGTTACTTCGTCCGTTTGTTTTTTATCGCTCCATGAATAAGGTGGTTTGGTGTTTTCAAAAACGCCTTCGCTTTTCCAGCGACCACGAACGTCTTGCTTCACAAAAATGTACCCAGAAGCCACTAAATCTGGATTGTGCATTATTCTATCTGGCATCGCATCTTTTCCATAAGGAGCAACGCTATAGCACGTTCGAATCATCAAAACGGGATAATCTCCTTTGGGTTCTTTCGGTGAGTAGACGGTTGTAAAAAGCTTTACGCCATCCCGCATTTCAATGTAAAGTTCTTCTTTTTGATAGTCGTCTGTTGTTAATTCTTGACTGAAGAGCGATAAGTTCAGTCCGAAAATAAGGAGGAGCGTCAATGGAATTTTCATTGGCTTCATTTTACTGATTGCCGATGAGTTAAGGGAGAGTTTTAGTTTCATTTGCTAAAAATACGGAATTGAATGTGTGGATGGCAGTATTGGGTCAGAATATCGAATAGTTTTTAATGTAAAGTTCTGAAATCTCAATTTTACAACGGCAACATTTAGCTAAAACTTACCTTGTGAATCAATTCTCATTAGGTCTAAATCCCTGATTCTCCACCAAAATTCAACACTTAAATAACCAATAACCCCCATTCAGGTTTTATTCAACCTCTTTCTACCAATTCTCGTTATATTGTCGCGAGACTGTTAGACTTATGATTAAGCCCATTAATGTATTTTTGTGTGCAACCGCGAAGCTTCTATTCTTTGCGAGTTTCCTGTGTTTGAGTTTTTTCTCGAATGCACAAAATACAATCCCAACGGTCGGAACTGATTTTTGGATGGGCTACATGAACAATTCAGGCTCGAGTAATGCAGAATTGCGTTTGTTTGTTACAGGTCAAACGGCTTGCACAGGAACGGTGGAGTTGCCACTCGTGGGTTGGTCGGTCAATTTCAATGTGACTCCCAACGCAACAACAACCATTATCATTCCCAATAACGTAGCAGAGCACACGAGCAACGATATCGTTGACAATAAAGGCGTTCACATCACAACAAGCGACACTGTCAGTGTGTTCGCGATTAACTTTGCAACATTCAGCGCCGATGCATCGAAGATTCTTCCCAAAGTTTCACTTGGAACCAATTACCTCGTTTCCGCTTACAATGGATTGGGAGCTTCGAACAGATCCGAATTTTTAATTGTAGCAACTGAAGACGCAACACAAATTCAAATCACGCCTTCAATAGGAACGGCTGGTGGTCACGCCGCTGGAGTTCCATACATCATCGATTTGGAACAAGGCGAAAGCTATCAAGTGTATTCCCAAGTCGCTTCGGCCGATCTCACCGGAACTTTAATTGAAGCAACGCCATTGAGTGGAGAATGCCGTCCTTTTGCCGTTTATGGAGGAGCACAATGCAGTAACGTTCCTACCAATTGTACAACATGCGATCATATGTACGATCAGCTTTTCCCAGTAGAAACATGGGGAACGGAATATTACATACCGCCGTTTCAATCAACTGGATTCTACACATATCGAATTTTAGCGCGGGACAACGGCACACAAGTTTCAATCAACGGCGGCGCACCATTTAACATGACGTCAGGCCAAGTAATCGAATACAATAATATTTCAACAGCTCAACAAGTTATTTCGAACAGTCCGATCCAAGTGATTCAACACATGCAAGGCGATGCCTGTTCATCAAACGGAGATCCCGCAATGTTGATTTTGAACGCGAACGATCAGAAAATTAATGAGGTGACATTTAGTACGGTGGCTTCACTTGTAATTACAACCCACTTTTTAAATGTAGTCGTTGAAACTGCAGATATTGGAACCGTTCTTTTGGACAATGTTCCGATTCCGGTGGGAAGTTTCTCTCAATTTCCAACGAATCCAATAAACTCGTATGCGCAAGTTGCCGTAACACAAGGGAGTCACGATATCTATGCTGCAAATGGTTTTACGGCGTACAGTTATGGAATGGGAAATGCCGAAAGTTATGCCTATTCCGTTGGTTCTTATAAGGCTGAGCAGGTGTTGCAAATTGATTCTTTGATTTGTAGTACAGATACGGTCGTGCTTTCACCACCTTTTCCAATTTTTAATCCTGAATGGAGTACGCTTTCGGATCCAACTACGATTATTGGAACGGCGAATATTCTAAACTTGTATCCGCCAATCATAACGGATGTGTATGAAATCAATGGACTTTCCTTCGTTTCTGGTTGTCCTCTAAGTTTCAATTTCAGCGTTGCTGTTCCAAGTATTCCTGTGATTGACGCTACGGTAAGCGAAGACACAGTTTGTTTGTTTCAAACCGTTCAGGTAGACGTTCAAATTTCATCGCCTGGAGTTTTTGAATACAATTGGTTTCCAGCTTATCAATTCAATGATCCAACGCTGCAATCACCGACACTTATTGTGCAAGAAAGTGGTTGGTATGGTGTGACCGTTTCAACAATTGGAGGGATTTGTACCTTGGCTTTGGACAGTGTTTATATTCACGTTTCTGGCGGTGGAATTCAGTCACTCACGGTTACAGCGGACAATTACCAATTGTGTGCACCTGATGTCGCTCAGCTTTTTAGTGAAGTTCAACAAGTTGTGTTCATTGAAGATTTTGACGGTGGAGTAAATCCAAATTTATGGACTTCAATTACAGGTGGAACGCCATCTGCGGTCTGTGGAGCAAATTCTGGACAAGGGCTTTATTTTAGCGGTGGGTTCAATCGATTTGCTGAGACGGTGGATATCGACGTTTCCCAAGGCGGTAATGTTGATTTTTACTTGAAAGTTGCCAATGGAGTCGCACCATGTGACGATGCCGATTTTGGAGAAGACATTCTATTTGAATATTCAACGAACGGAGGTGTAATTTGGACTACGGTGGCTACTTTGTTTGAATTCAGTTACCCCAACTTTACATTTGTTTCGCTGCCAATTCCAGTCGGAGCGCAAACAGCATCGACGCGATTTAGATGGATTCAACCGAATTTCTCTGCTCCAAATGAAGATGTTTGGATTATTGATAACGCTTTAGTTTCAGTAATAAACAGTGCCAATTTGAATTTCAATTGGGCGCCAGCATTAACGCTGAACGATCCTACAGATCCAAATCCAATTGCTTCTCCAGAGAATCCGACATGGTATATTCTGGAAATTGGACAAGGAAATTGTATTTATTCAGATTCTGTATTAATTGATGCGAATCCTGAGTTTACATTAGCGACAACGAATGACACGACACTGTGTTCTGATCAGCCATTGGAATTGGTAACAACGCCTTCCGCTGGATCGGGTTATGTTTTTACCTGGGATCCAAACCCTTTTATAACGAACAATGTACTTAACGACAGCGTTTCGATTTGGCCAAGTGCGTCATCCACGTATTATGTGTCTGTAATTTCTCCTGTGGGTTGTACGGTGACCGATTCTGTCATCGTTGATTTAACACAACTGGATGTCGAAATAGACGGAGATTCATTGCTTTGTCTTGGAGGAACGAGCCTGCTCAATGGAGTTGTGACTAACACGACAATTGCGAATTATACATTTGAATGGTTTGCCCCTTTGAATCAATTAATAAGTACTGCGTCCAATATCCAAGTTACGCCAAGTTCCACGTCGACGTACACCGTTCAAATTTCAGATCCGAATTCCTTGTGCCAATGGACCGATAGCTTGACTGTTGTTGTCGATGACTTCACGGTTGATGCGGGAGAAGATACGGTTTTGTGTTCTGCATTGGGTTATCAGTTTGATGGATTCACGAACGCGCAAAACGCCATTATTTCTTGGGACAATGCGCCATTTTTGAGCAATAGTTCAATCGTCAATCCAATTTTAATTCAAACTGTAACAGCCGATTTTATATTGACTGTAGACAATGGGAATTGCGTTTATTCCGATACAGTTTCAATTGTTTCATCGCCGCCTCTGAACGTTAATGTGCCGAATGATACCACAATTTGTTTGGGGGAGCAATTCGTCTTGGATTTTCAAACGGCGACCAATATTTCATGGTCAACGCTAAATGGAATTTCGAATGCAAATCCATTGCTGCCTGTATTTTCTCCAACGCAAGATGTCGACTATATAGTGAGCTACTCAACTTCCAATAATTGTCCATACATCGATTCGATGAGTGTTCATGTCTTGGAAATTCCAACGGTATCCTTGCCTATTGATGTTTCAATTTGTTCAAACGTTCCTCTTTTCCTTGAAGCAATATCTAATGTTGACGGAGCGGATTACTTGTGGAATACTACCTCCACTGATTCATCCATTTTCATTCAAAATGAAGGACTTTATTGGGTAACCGTGACAACACAATGTGGAACCGATTCGGACTCTATTAACATTGACTTTTTCCCTCAGTTCTCGATAGATCTTGGAAACGATACAACAATTTGTGAAACATATAACTTAACCTTAACTCCAACCATTCCAGTAGGAGCAAGTGTTCTTTGGTCGAATCTAAGTGTTTCAAATACGCTGACTGTTTCGAGTCCTTCCACAACGACTATTATCGTCGAAGATGTAAACGGATGTGTTCAATTGGACACGATTGTCATTAGTGCTTTCCCCGGGATTCAACTTGCATTAAGCCCTGATATTTCAATGTGCGATTATGAAACAACAACGCTTGATGGGACTTCGCCTCAAGGGAATTCATACTTATGGAATACTGGAGAAGTTACACCAACGATTTCAGTGGATAGCGCTGGGGTTTTTATTGTTGAAATAGGCGATATTGGAGGCTGTTTTAAATGGGATACGATCGTTGTTGTTGAAACACCGACGCCACAACCGCAAATCGTTGGCCCTGTAGATTTCTGTGAAAATGAAACTGTTCAATTCTCAGTCGCTCAAGCGTATTCTCAATACTTGTGGTATTCAGGAGTAACGACGAACACCGCCGATCAGCTCGGGTTAATCAACGAAATTTTTGTTCAAGTTACCGATCAATTTGGTTGCGTTGGAAACGATACCCTGCTTGTAAACGTTGTAGATGTTCCTGTTTTGGATCTTGGTGATGACATTGTTTTGTGTGAAACTGGCGTTACCGTTTTGGATGGAATTGTTCCCGGCGGAAGCGGTTATTTGTGGAATAATGGGGAAACAAGTTCTTCCATCGATGCGCTTCCTGGCCATTACATTCTTGAAGTGGGATACGGGATATGTTTTATTTCAGATTCAATAACGATCTCGGTAGTTCCAATGGAGTTTCAATTGGATGACGACCTTGTCATTTGCCGCGACGAAGACATTTTTGTTGCACATCCGCTTACCGGAATTGATTCAATTGTTTGGCAAGACGGCTCTAATTCTACTTGGTACGAACAAAATTATATTTCCAGTCTCGAGGATTCTATTTTGGTTATTGGAACGGCTTATGGCTGTCGCGTTGATGTGGATAGTATGTTGTTCGTCATCGAAGATTGCAACTGTAAGGTCTATGTTCCCAATTCAATTTCTCCGAATAATGATGGGATTAATGAGGTCTTCGAAGTATATCACGATTGCCCGGTTGAGGAATTTTATATGCGAGTATTTAGCCGTTGGGGAGAATTAATTTTTGAGACCTACGATATAAATTTCCAATGGGACGGTAGGATGCCAAACGGTGAGTTTGCTCAAGACGGTGTCTATACTTGGAGCATGAGGTATATGAATGAGTACACTTTTGCCACGACTTTCGATGAGTTGCAAGGCCACATAACCATTTTGAGATAAAAAATCTTTAATTAGATCCGAGGAAAAAGATCAATGTTCATGATGAGCATTGATCTTTTTTCGTTTTGAGATGTTGATCTTTTTAATTGATGGGCGTTCGTTAATCCTGAGTATGATCACTCCTTAATAATTCGAGTCTTCATCTTGCCATCTACATGCAAAGTATACGATCCTGTAGAAAGATTTCTTAAGTCAATTATAAAGTTTGAATCAAGTATTCCGTTAAGAACGATTTTCCCCATTAGATCGATTACTTCGTAGCCCAAATTTACTTCAGAAATTCCAGTAAGATGAATGATTCCAGTTGTTGGATTCGGATGAACCGTAAAGCTAAAGGCATCAATCTCATCAATTCCAATCGTTGAAATTATCGTACAAGCACTTGTGTCAATACAAGCTGTAAGATCCACGATGACTGCATAACTTCCATTAATTGTTGGAATGTACGTTTGTCCTGTTGCACCTGGAATAGTCGCGTCGCCATTGTTGCAATCAATCCACTGATAGGTTGCTCCATTTTGATCAGAAGTGATTTCGTTATTCATTTCAATCACTGCAACAGAAGGTCCGGCCACTGTTGTGACTGTCGCAACTTCAGAAATACTTGGGCATCCGTTCAGAGTGTACACAACCGAGTACGTTCCGTTTGCCGTTGGAACAGAAATAGACGGAGTCGTTTCTCCACTAGGTGACCACAAATAAGTTCCGCCAGGCAGTGATACTGTGGCATTGATCGTTCCGCCCGATGCAATGTCACAAAGCGTTAAATCATTTACAGTCAAGGTTGGAGTAGGGTTAACTGTTACAATCGTATTTATTGGAGAGCTTTCGCATCCATTCAAGGTATAGGTTAGTGTATACGTTGTTGTCGTCGTTGGCGAAACATCGACTGAGTTTGAAGTCAAACCTCCTGGTTGCCATTCGTAGGTTCCTCCTCCTGTGGAAGGCGTTGCGATCAAAGTTGCCGTTTCGCCTTCACAAATTGTTTCACTTGTCGCATTGACAGAAGGCGTTGGGTTAACGATAACGGTTATAGTTTCTGTACTACTTGGACATCCATTTAAAGTGTAAACGATATCGTAAGGTGTTGTTAAGGTTGGAGATACCGTAATTGTCGGTGTCGTTTCTAGTGTTGGATTCCATAAATAAGTTCCTCCACCGATAGATGGTACAGGAGACAATGTGATGGATTCACCTTCACAAATAGTTTCGTCTTGTACAGAAATAGTCGGTGTTGTTCCAACGTTTATCGTTGCCGTTTCAGATGCGCTCGGGCAACCATTCACTGTATATACTACTGAATAAGAAGTTGTCGAACCCGGTGACACCGTAATCGATGGCGTTGTTTGATTTCCTGGAGTCCATAAATACGTTCCTCCTCCAATGGAAGGCGCAGCCGTTAATGTTGCCGATCCGCCATTGCAAATTGATTCGTCAGCAACAGTAATTGTCGGAGTTGAGTTTACCGTTACAGTCAAAATTTGTGGAATACTCACACAACCGTTTAATGAATATTCAACGGTATACGCCGTGGTTGCTAATGGTGAGACATTGATCGTAGGAGTTGTTTCATTTGTAGGAAGCCATAAATAAGTTCCTCCAGGTGAATTTGGAATTGCGCCGAGTGTTACCGTTTCTCCCTCGCAAATTGTTTCATCAATTGAACTTAAAAGTGGAGAAGGCGTAACGTTAACCGTAATTGTTTCCATGTTGCTCGGGCATCCGTTAACTGTATAGACAACATCGTAAGCCGCTGTTCCAGCTGGAGTCACACTTATTGTAGGAGTTGTTTCAGATGTTGGTGTCCAGAAATAAGTTCCACCTCCAACAGACGGTGTTGGATTCAAAATCACTGAACTTCCTTCACAAATAGTTTCGTCGCTAACGGTTAGCGTTGGTGTTGTTCCAACGTTAATTGTGGCATTTTCTGAAGAACTTGGACATCCATTTAGAGTATAAATGACTGAATAAGCCGTTGTCGATGTGGGAGATTCTGTTATCGAAGCCGTTGTTTGACTTCCGGGTGACCATAAATAATTTCCTCCACCAACGGATGGAACAGCTGTAAGAACGGCCGATCCTCCATTACAAATTGATTCGTCTGCAACAGTTATTGTTGGTGTTGCAGTCACTGTCACAGTTTGAATCACGGGCGTACTTGCGCATCCGCTTAAGGTGTATTCACATGTATAATCTATTGTTGTCAAAGGAGATACAGTAATTGATTGCGTCGTTTCTCCACCTGGAGACCATAAATAAGTTCCTCCTGTCGAGGAAGGGGTGGCTGTTAGAATAGTAGTTTCACCTTCGCAAATTGAATTGGTTCCTGAAAGAGAAACTGTAGGTCCAACGCCAACTGTGACTGTACTTATTGCATTACTCACACAACCCAAATACTCATAAGTTACAGTGTAATTTGTCGTTACTCCAGGATTAACAGTGATACTTCCAGTGGTTTCGCCAGTACCCTGCCAAAAGAATGTTCCTCCCGAAACAGATGGTGATCCAGTTAGAGTAACGGGACCGCCTCCACAAATGGATGCATCGTTAACTGTAATTGTAGCTCCAGCGCTTACTACAATATCAACATCTTGTGAGGTACATCCAATTCCATTGCATGCTTGAAGAGTTGCAGTGTAAGTTCCAGGTGTTGAGTAGCAGATCTGTCCAGGGTCTTGTAAGATTGAGGTAGGTGTTCCAGATCCAGGAAACGACCAGTTCCATGATGTTGGACCGTTTGTACTATTGTCTAGGAATTCGACACAGCCTGAACCACACAATTGAGTTGTAGATGTTGTCATCCATGCAACTGGAGCTGCCGTAGCCGCTTCGTACCATTGCGCGATATAATTCATCGGATTCCCTTCTGCTTGGGTATATGCTCCACCTGCAAAAAAGATTCCATTCCATGTTGTCGCGGCTTTTACATATTCATCAATGCCTGAGGCATCAAATCCCAATCCCATTGCGCTCCAATTGGTGCCATCGAACTTCGCGATTTTATTGGCTGGAACTCCTCCAGCGCTTGTGAAATAACCTCCTGCAATAATGTCACCATTGTATTCGTGTATGGCTCGACAATATTCGTTTAAACCGGTTCCAAGTGGAGTCCAGTTTGAGCCATCGTACATTGCAATTCCTCCCATATCGAAATCTTGAGCTGCAGCATCGCCATCCCAAAGTTCGGGGAATTCACCACCTAAATATAGATTTCCATCGTTTGGATTTACGTAAAGAACGCGAACAGACTCATTCACTCCGCCAATTAGATCGACACCGCTATTTCCTCCGATCCAGTTCGCTGCGACTTCATCATATTTTACAAGCCCATCGAGAGGTCCTTGTCCACCTACATTGTTGAAATCACCTCCAATCCAAAGATCACCTTCGAATTCTGTCATACAACGAATATCATTGTCAAAACTTCCAATTGGACCAACAGATTCCCAAGTTGTTCCATTCCATTTTGCTATTCTCGCGATTGGGACTCCATCGGCAGAAGTGAAATCTCCACCGATAACCAATTCATTGTTCCAAACGGTACAGGTTAAAACGTCGTTATTTACGCCATTTCCAAGAGGTGACCAAGATATGCCGTCCCAAACAGCAACGCCGTTGCAGCCAACACAAGGTTGTTGTACGTTCCAAAAATCACCAACGACTACGAGTTTTCCATCCCAAACAACACCAGCTCTAGCTACGATTCCAACGCCACCACCGAGGCACGTCCATGAGGTTCCGTCCCAAGTTGCAACTCTGTCGCAAGGCGTATTGTTAAAGCTTCCAAGGTTGACTAATTTTCCATCCCATGTCAACAACGCGTGCGTGCTGTTGCTGTTGCCGCCTCCGACATCAGTCCATTGGGAATAAGATAAATTGGATAAAAATAACGTCGCAAGAAGGAACGACAATTTCGCAATTGAATTCATAGTCTGTAGTTATGGTTTTTTTAGACTTTGCAATCTACGAAATTCTTAGCACAAACTAAGACGTAAATTGTTTAGTACCAGTATGACTAGAGTTCTTAATGATCCGTTGCGTGTTGATTTTTATTTTTTGTGAGCTACAATCGAATAAACCATCGGAATCTTATTGTCCAAATGTTCAATTCGGTATTTCCGTTCTGCGATCTTGATTGTCTTGTCAAAGCAATTGTACGGCGAGTAATCGTATTCATTGAACTGCTTAATCTCAAGGCCATTTTGAAGCAAACTATTCATCACTTCCGATAAATCATGGTTCCATGAAACGGTTTTTAATTCGAGATCGGATTCTTTGTCGGCATACGTTCCACTTGTCGTTTCAACAATCGGCTCGACATTGAAATAATTGTATCCAATTTTTCCAAATTGCTCGTCAAACATCCAAACAACGGGATGAAATTCAACGAATACGAATTTGCCCCCTGGCTTGAGAAACTTTGAAACTATTTTCGCCCATTTGTCCATGTCCGGAAGCCATCCGATTGTGCCGTAAGACGTATAAACAATATCGAATTGCGTATCGAGCTTGTCGCCCAGTTCGTAAATGTCTGATTGAATGAATTTGGAACTTGATCCTACCTTATCAGCCAATTCACGTGCCCGTTCTATCGCTTTGTCAGAAAGATCAACACCGGTTGATTTAGCACCCATGCGATTTAGAGAAATCGTATCCATTCCGAAGTGGCATTGAAGATGCAAAACCGACTTGCCCGAGACATCTCCCAGCAATTTAAGTTCAATATCATTCAATGAAGATTCACCATTTGTAAACGCCTCAACGTCGTAAAATTCGGAATCAATATGAACATCTGTTCTGTCGTTCCACGCTTTTCTATTTACTTCTTTGTAATCCATATTAGTAGTCAACTTTCCATAAAAACAAACCGTGGGCGGGAACAGATACGGAGGCTGCTTGTCTGTTCATAGCGTTTAAAATATCAGTGATGCTCTCCGCTTTGATTTTTCCGAATCCAACATCCATTAATGTTCCAACGGTTGCTCTCACCATATTCCTTAAAAAACGATCGGAAGAGATTTCGAAATAAATTCCATCTGCTTCTTGAACCCATTCTGCCTTTGTGACGGTACAAATATTCGTTTTCACATCCGTGTGCAATTTGGAAAAAGAAGTAAAATCCTTTTTGCCCAATAACTGTTTGGCAGCTTTGTTCATCTCTTCAATATTCAATTCTTGCGGAACGTGCCAACTCAAATTCTTCATGAATGGATTCTTAGCTGTATGAATGTAATACCTGTACGTTCTTGCCTTCGCACTAAAACGAGCGTGCAATTCAGAATCTACCGAATAGATTTTCGAAATCACAATTGATTCAGGGAGCATTCGGTTCAATTTGAACGTCATTTTATCCGTATCGGCAATAGTAGGAAGTTCAACGTGCAGGGCAAAGTGTTTGGCATGAACGCCGCTATCGGTTCTGCCGCATCCGACTACTTTAATTTCTTCGTTGGAGTGCATTTTACTCAAAGAGTCCTCAATAACTTGCTGCACAGAAATGTCCTTCGGTTGACGTTGCCATCCAAAATAGTCTGTTCCGTTATATGAGAGTTCAAAAAAGTAACGTTGCATTCTTCAATTGTTGTATTCAAAAAAAAAACACCATCAGTCCCGATTGCTATCGGAGTTCAGATGATGTTTTAAAATCGTATTAATTTCTATTATTTCGGGAAAACGTAAGTCGTCATATCAATTTCATAAATATCGATACTCGCCTTACTTCCTGTAATTTGATATCCTGAAACATATGCCTTCTTCGTCTCCGCAGAATACGTAAAGAACATGTCATCATTTACTGAGTTTACGCCGGCTCCCATGTTTACAGGATCACTCCAAGTGCCGCCTAAGTTCTTACAAACAAAAACATCGAATCCTCCCATTCCAGCATGGCCTTGAGAGCTAAAGAACAAATACTGTCCGTCAGGAGTCACGAAAGGTGTTGTTTCGTGTTTCTTTGTGTTGATTTGCTCTGGAAGTGGTTTTGCTGTTCCCCATTTCTTTCCGATTTTCTCAACATAATAAATATCTCTACCGCTTTTGTCTCCTTTACGATCTGTCATGAAATACATCGTATTCCCGTCAGCAGTTAAAGTCGCGTTACCATCGTAGAAAGAGGTGTTAATCGATTTGTTTTTAATCGCCTTTGCACCGTTCCAAGTTCCTTTGTTGTTCTTCTTGATTTCACAGATATCAGAAACACGAGTCGTTTTCTTAAGATCCATCATCGTAGAGTTCCAAGTAATGATTCCAGATAATGTATCGCTTGAGATATAATGCAATGATTCAAATCCGGCAGTGTTCAGTTTACCCATTTGATTTGTAATGTTATCCCATTCACCAGCAACGTCATCCCATTCCATTTTGTAAATGTCTTCATAGAACAATTGATCATCCGGATTCAAACCTCCTCCCGTTGTATTTGATCTTCTTGATGTGAAGTACATTGTCTTCCCACCATTGGTCAACAAAACATTGTAATCATCAAATCCCGAGTTCATGTCTCCATCGAGTCGAACTCTTTCAAATGAATTTCCTTTTTTAAGGTTCTCTTGGGCGAATTTACACTGCTTAATGTTGTGCGCAATTTGCAAATCGAATGATCTCAACTTAGTAAGCTTGTCCATCGCAAGTTGATAATTGATGATTGCCGTATCTAAATTTCCTAACCTGTGGTAGGTAGAACCGAGAGTGTAATAAATCTCATCGCTGACTTTCTCTTTCCCAAGACTCATTGCCGAGTTCGCATACTTCAATGCCAATCCATAGTTGTTTAATCTATAGTGGCATTTACTAATCCAATAAACAGCTCTCCAACTGTACTTGTCCTTCACAGATGCTTGCCTGAATTTGATAAGCGCATCTCTTACTTTTCCCACTCCAAACGACGTTTTTCCTTCTTCAACCATATAAAGAGAAGCCGTTTTGTCAACGATAGAAGATGTCGAATCTGGAGGAGTACCATTCAATGTTTCTCCATGCACAAGTGCTATGGAAAAAACAAAACAAAGTGAAAGTGCAGCTCGGTAAAAATTACTCATATTCAATTAATTAGTTAGGTTTTGATCTCGTGGATGCAAAAGTTATGCAAAAATAAAGCAAATTCTCTTTATTCCTCTTCTTTATCCTCTTTCTCTTCTAAAGTATCTATTTTTTGTGAGTATTCATTTGTGCTTAAGTCAACCAAGTCGTGCATTGCAATAGTCGCAGCGACAATAGCCAAAATAGGGGCAGCAGATGCACAAAGCCATAGGAAAAGATGCAGGGAGAATGTGCCAATTGTTCCCATTGCATCCTTGTCAAAATTGGACCAGTCGAACAAAGCGCCTAAATCTACAGGTACAAGAAGTAAAACGGAATATACCGCACCAATGGCGACTGCCATTCCACGGTGGTCTCTCACGAAGGTGATACTTTGATCCATACTCATTCGTCTTCTTTCGAGAATATAATCCAAGAATCCGAACCCGTAATAGAAGAATCCGATAGCGTAGGTCAGATAAAAGATCGGTGATTTTGCCGGATCGTCCCATCCGATATAGGATACAATAAATATTATAATTAAGAAAAGTGTCTCCCACATGATGTTTCGAACAACAATTTTCATTGCACGCTTAATGTCCTGAACGAGTTGTTTGAAATCCCAAGGATATGTTCTGCCTGTTAATATCTTCTCCGTCTTCATGCTCAATTCGGATAGAAGCGGAGATAATATAATAACGACGAGGTATTTTGCGAATTTCATCAGCAAGACCGCGACTGCAATTTCAAACATAATGTAGATCAACGACCACACGATTTCATTCACATTGTCCACTTTTGGAGTCATATGATGTGCCATAACCATCGCGCCCAACTTGTATATAATCAGCATTAATACAGCAGGAATGGCAAGATACCAATACCACTTGTGCTTGATTATAAACTTGATAGCTTTGATGTAAGCCTTGAATCCAAAAAGAAGATTTTTGAAAAATCGCATGTCCAAAAATAATCAAAGGATTCCATTTCACGTATTTTCTAAGGTATTTGTATCTTTGCATTTGAATAATTATTGATCCCACAAGTTTATATATATGAATTTCAGTAGCTTAACAGCAATTTCACCTATTGACGGTAGATATCAAAGAAAGACCAGCGAATTACAACCTTACTTCTCAGAGTTTGGTTTAATCAAATATAGAGTAATTGTAGAAGTTGAATACTTCATCGCAATGGTTGAAAGTGGAGTAGATGCATTGACTGACTTTCCAAAGGATCAATATGGTGCTTTGAGAAACATCTATGAGCAATTTTCTGAAGACGATGCGCTTTGGATTAAGGACACTGAAAAGGTTACCAATCACGATGTTAAGGCCGTTGAGTATTTCTTGAAAGACAAAATGACGCAATTGGGATTGACGGCTCATTTGGAGTTCGTGCATTTTGGATTGACATCTCAAGACATTAACAATACATCGATTCCACTTTCATTGAAAGATGCAATTGAGAAAGAATATTTGCCTTTGCTGGATAAGTTAATTGATCGTTTGAAGGAATTAGCAAGCGATTGGAAAGACATTCCGATGTTGGCTAAAACGCACGGTCAACCGGCATCTCCAACACGACTAGGAAAAGAAATTCAAGTTTTCTCTGAACGTTTAACGATACAAAGAGCGCATTTAGTGAATGTTCCTTACTCGGCTAAATTTGGTGGAGCAACTGGAAACTTCAACGCACATTATGTTGCATTTAAAGAGCACGATTGGGTTGGTTTCGCAAATGGATTCGTTAACAATACATTGGGCTTGAGCAGAAGTCAAACAACGACGCAAATTGAGCATTATGACAATATCGCTGCAATGTTCGATGCTTTGAAAAGAATCAATACGATTGTTTTGGATTTGGACAGAGATATGTGGACGTACATTTCAACGGAATATTTCAAGCAAAAATTAAAAGAAGGTGAAATTGGATCTTCAGCAATGCCACATAAGGTAAACCCAATTGATTTTGAAAACTCTGAAGGAAATGTAGGTGTAGCAAATGCCTTGTTTGAACACCTTTCAGCGAAATTACCCGTTTCAAGATTACAGCGTGACCTTACGGATTCAACTGTGCTTAGAACGATCGGTATGCCTTTGGCGCACACATTTATTGCGTTTAAGTCAACTTTGGCTGGATTGGATAAATTATTATTGAATCGCGAAGCGTTCGATTTGGATTTAGAAAAGAACTGGGCGGTAGTGGCAGAAGCCATTCAAACGGTATTAAGAAGAGAAGGATTCCCGAAACCATACGAAGCGTTAAAAGGATTGACGAGAAAAAATGAGGCAACAACCAAACAAACTGTCCATTCTTTCGTAGATACATTAGAAGTCTCAGACGAGCTTAAAGCAGAATTGAAGTTAATTACACCTCAAAACTATACCGGTATTCAGCTTGTGAAGTAACCTTGGACTGATTTTTGAAATCAGATAAGAAGTGAAGTATTTAATTCCCTTACTGTTTGTTCTCGTTTCGATGAGTACACAAGCGCAATCACACGAAGTCGAGTGGGGCGAAATGCAACGCGTTAATGGCCGACTGATTTATTTCTTACCGACTGAGAAAGGAGAGTTCTATGCACTTCGTTGGGCCGGAGGTAGGGTTCTTGGTTCGTACCAAGTTTCTCGTCATCAAGATTTAGAATTGGTGAATAAAGGGAAGATAAAAACCTACGCCAATAGAAGTATTGCTACGTTCGAAGGAGCGAGAGTTATCGATAATAAATTTGTTGTGTTCCTATCTGATAAATCAGAAGCCAAGAATCGTCTTTACATGCAGGTGTATTCAAAAGAGTTGGTGGTTGAAAACGATCCTGTTGAATTGGCTTCGTATTCTTTAGAGAAAGGCGGACAGCGTGGATGGTTTGATATTAAACAATCGTCGAATGGTAAGTACTTTGGTGTTGTTTGGCAAATCCCTGGAAAACGCAATTCGAGACACACGTATGGATTCAAAATTTTTGATTCAAATCTAGAATTGGTGAACGATGGAGAGTATCCTTTGCCATTTGAAGCGAAATTGTCCACGATTCACAAACATCATATTTCAAACAACGGAGAGTACTTTTTGGCTGTGACTGAATATGATGAACCTGAGAAAAAGCGCTATTTCAAGAATAAATTCGATTATAAAGCCCTTCACATTTTTCATATCGCTGAAGACGGACTGCAAGATTTTGTATTGGATTTTGATGGAAAGAGGGTTGATGCAATGGCGATGTCTTCAGATGAAAACGGAATCTTTACAATAACCGGTATTTATGGCGAGAGAGAAGAACGCGCCGTAGCTGGTATCTTTCATCAGAGATTGGATTTGAATACGAATACTATTGTTCAAGAGGGATTTGAAGAATTTGAAGCGGAATTTGTAACGCAAGGTTGGACGGATCAAGAAAAAAAACGTGCAGATCGAAGAGAGGAAAATGGAAGAGGTGAACCTCAGTTGTACAACTACATTATGCGCGACGCGACTATAATGGAGGATGGAAGTATTGTCGGAACAATGGAGCAATATTACATTCAAGTTCGAACAACTTCAGCGGGTGCAGGCGGACAAACAACACAAACGTATTATTATTACTACAACGATATTATTGCGTATAAAATTAATCCGGAAGGCGATTTTGATTGGATTGAAAAAGTGCGCAAGTATCAAGTGTCGGCAAACGATGGTGGACCTTATAGTAGTTATGAAAGCTTCATTGATGATGGGAAAATCTACTTTGTTTTCAATGACAATATAAAGAACTATTCGCCAGAGGGCCGTTTCTTGGATGAAGAGAAAATGTATACAGCGAATTACGGAAAGAGAAAGAATGTTGTTGCAATCGCAAGTATAGCTCTAGAAACGGGAGAAGTGAGTCGAGAAACCTTCTTTGATCGAGCCAATGTTGAGGCCTTATCAGTTCCTAAAATGTTCGATGTAGATTATAAGAATGGAGAAATGTTGATCTATGCAATTTGGGGTAAGAAGGAAAAAATAGGAGTTATAAAGTTTAAAGACTAGTGCTTTTCTAGTTCTTCCTTCATCTTCGCTTTTTCACTTTCGGAGAAAGTATATGTTCCTAAATCTTTGAATTTCCTAGCAATGAGAACGTCCATCAAATCACTGTCTTTAAAATATTGTCGACATTGTTTGCAGATAAGATTGTGCGAACGAAGAGCAATCTTATCAGATATTGATATCCGACTGAGTTTACCTTGCTCATACAATCCTGATATTTCTTGACAATTCTTCATCTTACATCTCTTTTACGGAGACAATCGCGCAATAGTAATTTAGCACGATGTATTATCACCCATAGGTTTGAAGGTGTTATTTCCAGTTCCTTACAAATATCTTCGCTAACCTTTTCATCTAAGTACTTTGATGCAATGACGCCTTTCCATTTTTCAGGAAGTTTTCCAATGCAATCAAATAGATCATTGTTTGTTTCTTCGAGAATGATTTCGTCCTCGATTGTTTCATTCGTAGCATTGTCTTTCTTGTCAAGAATCCAATGTTTATCAGAGTCATCTTGATCGAAAAAAGAAGAAATGGGATCTGTATATCTCGTTTCAGCTCTTCTCCAATGGTCAATAATCTTTCGATTGAGAATACTTGTAAGCCACGTTCGAATGTTACTTCGGTTTTCAAACGTATCAATTTTAGTGATCGCAGAAAGAAAAGTGTCTTGAACCATATCTTTAGATAGGTCAATATCACGAAGTTTAGACATCGCGAAGCTGAGCAAGTAATCACTATGCTCTTCAACCAATAATCCTGTATCAACTTGCGCGCCCTTCATTTATTTTGAAACGAGTTTTTTGAATCGTTTTACGAATGTTAAAAGTAAAAGTAATAAGGATATAAAACCAAAACTTCGGCCCAATACATTTCCATATTTTGTGTAGAAGCTTGTATCCTTATTCAAGTTTACGGTCCCTCGAATGACATCTTTTACCCACCAATCTGTCGCCTGAACAATATCACCTCTTTGATTTATGATACAAGTTGTACCCGTATTTGCGGATCGAACAACGCATCTTCTGTTCTCTATGGCTCTTAGGCTAGCAAAACTTGCATGTTGCTTATATCCAGGTGTGTTTTTCCACCATCCGTCATTTGTTAAAATACAAATCAATTCTGCTCCTTTATTGCATTGCTGAGACACAAATTCTCCGAATATAGATTCGTAACAAATTACTGGCGCTACATTGAAATTTTTTGTTTTAAAAATTTTCGGCTCATCTTCAATGCCATATCCAACACTTGATCCTCCCATATCGATCGACCATTCTGCCATAAAGGGAATGTAAGAGACGAAAGGAATCTTTTCAACGCCTGGTACTAATTTCGATTTGTGAATGAATTTTGGTGATCCAATTGAATCAATCAGTAAAGATGAGTTGTAGGTTTCTTGCCACATTCCAGGAGAAATTTCCGCAGAGGCTGATGACCTTTTCTTTTCAAAGAAATTAAATGTCATTGCACCCCATAAAAGAACGGCGTCGTTCAATTCTGACTTTGCTTCTACTAATGTATTATATGCGGGTTCATTCTGCGGACCTTTAACATATATGTAAGTCGCTAAAGAAGTTTCCGGAGCAAGAACCAGATCAGTATTTGGTGTTATTTTTTGCTTTGCCAGGGCCACCATGTCTTTCATCTGATCGTCGACGCTTTTGCTGAATTTTGACCCGTATGGATTTTCATTCGGCTGGATTGCGACAACTTCTATCGGCCTTTCTTCTTCGGTATAATTGAAATAGGTAATCAATGAGATTGCCATTGGAACAAGAAATGCCAAACCTGCCAGGTAAAAAAGGGGTGTTTGAATTTTCCATTTTTCTCCTTTCAGTAAAACATTTTGATATGCTCTAAAGAGCAATAGGTTTACGATCAGAATCCACAATGAGCCACCTAGAACGCCTGTGTATGAATACCATTGAACCCAAGACGGTGTAATACTAAATACATTCCCAAAGCTGAGCCAAGGCCAAGAACTTTCCCAATCGTAGTGGAAGTGCTCAAATCCGACCCAGTAGAGTAGAAGAGCTATATAGCCTTCTTTGGTTCCTACGTGTTTCTTTGTGAGATGAAAACCGTAAAACACCAAGGCCATTAACAAGCTATTAAGCACGAAAGCTAGAATTGAGCCTCCTGGACTTGCATTCCATACCCACCAAGTTGTTCCAATGTTGTAAATGAAAAATGTGATGTACGCATGAAGAAGTACTTTCCTCGACTTGTAATTTTGTTGCGAGACATTTGCTTCAACAAGAAGGATTGGAATCCATGCAATGAAGGCAACGAAAGTTAAACTTCCTGTAAAAGGGAATGAGAGGACCATAAGTAGTCCCGAGAGAATACTTAATAGGTAACGGTGTTTTCTTTTAAGAGTTATCACGATATAAAAATAGACGAATTATCAGTTCGGAAATCAGAAAGGGAAGAATTATTATATTTCACTTGATTCAAGCACCTTCTTAAGGTTCTTAAGTCCATTTTCGAGATCAGGGCCAATCTCACCTTCCATATCCATGAAGAGCATCATAATGTTCATTGGATAAGCCATCTGGCCTTTAAAGTTCCACGTCACTTTGGTCGTGTTTGGACCCATTGCTTCTGTACTGATAAAAACAGCGCTAGTCGCCTCAAAAGGTTCTTTAAATCGCACTTCGAAATCAATTCTTTTACCGTATTCAATCTTAACAATTTCTTGTTCTCCTTTTCCCACGTCCTCGTTGTCGCTGTCCCATTTTGAAATGAATCCAACTTCGCCGTCGTTTCCTTTGTAAGACTTCTCCATTGTTGGATCTATCTTTTCCCAGACGCTGTATTCACTTTGATTTTTTAGGTTCTTAACGTACTCAAAAACTTCATCTGAATTCCGCTCGACAATAACCGTTTTCGTTACGGAATATTCATCCTCAACGAACAATCCCATGATTAGAATTAATGCGACAAGGGCAATAAGTAGAAAAATGATTTTCTTGAGTAGCTTCATTGGTTGTAGGGTTTCTCTGAATGTACTAAAAAAAGTAGGAGTAAAAAAAAAGGTCGACCCAGAGTTTTACTCTGAATCGACCAATTCATATTATTCGTCGACTAGTTGAAAATAATCGTCATTTCAACACGTCTGTTTGTTTGTCTACCTTCTTTTGTATCATTCGATTCTTTCGGTTGTGTTTCACCGAAGTAAAGTGCACTTAATCGTTCAGTAGCAATTCCTTTCGAGACCATAAAGTCTCTAACCGCTTCAGAACGTTTCTTAGAAAGAACCAAGTTGTTTTGATCGTTACCAACGTTATCGGTGTGACCTGCAATTTGAAGTTTCCATTCTGGTTTCTTAACAAGAATTTCCGCTAACTCAGTCAATGATGGAAGAGACTCATCTTTAATCACTGCTTTTCCAGTTTGGAATTCTAAGTTTTCGAAAGCTGTTTTTAAGATCTCAGCAACTTCTTCTTCAATTTTAGGACATCCTTTGTTTTCAACTGGACCTGGTGTAGCTGGACATTCATCATCTTTATCAAGAACTCCATCTTCATCGGTATCAGTATAAGGACAACCATCGTTTGCTTTAGGACCAGCAAGGTATGGACATTTGTCATCTTTGTCTAACAATCCATCTTCATCTGTATCTGGCCAAGGACAACCGTTGTTTTCTTTAGGTCCGAATTCAGTTGGACATTCATCAATGAAGTCAAACAATCCGTCGTTATCCGTATCAGGACATCCATTGTTTACAATTGGACCAGGAACTTCTGGACACGCATCATCAGAATCTTTGATTCCATCACCATCCGTATCTGGACAACCGTTGAATGCAGGTAATCCTGGAACATCTGGACAATCATCTTTGCTGTCAATAATGCTATCGTTATCTCTATCTGGACAGCCGTTGAATTTAACATCTCCAGGAACCTCTGGACACGCATCATCTTTATCTGGAATACCATCTTTATCTTTATCTGGACATCCGTTGAATTCAGCTAAACCAGCTTCTTGTGGACAGTGATCATCGATATCCTTAATACCATCACGATCAGAATCAGGACATCCTTTGAATTCCCAAAGACCTGGTACTACCTCACATTCATCAAGTTCATCAGAAACTAAATCGCCATCAATATCACTTGGGTGACCATAAAGAACTGGAATACGCAATCCTGCATATGCTTGAGCACCTCTAATTTTCTTTCCGCTTGCGAAAAGAACATTCCAATCGTTCACTCCAACTGTAAGAGGGCCTAATCGAACACCAATTCCAGATTTGAAACCAGCGTATTTGTTCATCATAAATGGAAGGTGAACTCCGAACCAAGCGTGATCGAAACTAGGCGTGATCGATAATTGATTTGCTGTTCTTACACGGTGTGGATTTTTTCTGTTTTGAACATTAATGTTACCTGTAGCATTTACGTAGAACCATTTATAGATATGGTAATCAAATTGTAAACTTATGGCAGTCGGCAATTGCATGAAGAATGTATTGTCTGTATCGCTATCGCCTGCTGTCCAGTTCGGATCATTTGTAACTAAATCAGTAATTACACTGTCAATTCCAACAATTCCGTTTCCTGAATCAAACGTGTTCAAATCAAAGAAACCTCCAGTTTGATTTACACTGAAATCTTGACTTAAACCACCTTTAGCGAATTTCATCCCTCCGATATCAAGAATCGAAGCACCTACTCTAATTTTGTACTTGTCTTGATCTCTTCTCCAGATGTTTGTTTCGCCATCCATATCGTATTTGAAATCCTTCCAATCAGGACGCCATTCATAAACAAATCCTATATCTAATCCCAAACCGAATTTAGAAGCAACTTCAGGTAATTTACCTTCTTCCACGTCTCCATTCAAAGCTCCTGTTGAGTGACCGTATGAGAAATCACCTACCAATTCGTTTGTAGAATCACTATTGAACAAGTTGTAAGAAAGGTTTTCTGTATGTAAATAAGCAGCAGTATAACCAGAAAGCCATTTTGCTTTAGCTCCCATTTTCAAAAAGTGCTCACCATCTTCTTTTAGGACTTGAGAGTAAATTAAACCATACTCCATCCATGACATGTGGTTGACATCTAATAATGTTTCATTGATGTCCTGATTCCAAAGATTAGCGAAGTCCAATGAGTTTTCAGCTAGAAAAGCCAATTTGGGATCAACATCATCTACGTTAGTAATAGATCTGAACTTAACAGCCGCTCCAACAGCAATTTTTCTGTTGATGTGAAACATAAAGTTCAAAACATCTACTTGCACGTTATTGTAAATACCTACTGTTTTTACTGACGTTGGAGAAAAGTTTTTAGTTATGTATCTATCCACAAATGAAGAGTCCGGATCCATCCAATCATTGTGTGGGTTGTCATAGCCAGAGCTATCTGCTTTAAATGATTTAACCCACCATTTAGGCATGTCTACTGTTGAAAATGAACCAGCATTTGTCCAAAACCCGACGTTTGCACTTGCTAAGTTTATATCAACAACGAATCGTCCATCGACGAAACTTGCGGGATTGACATCTGTTCCCATTACTCCTGAGTAATTGCTTTGGGGGATCCCGACATAATTTTGTGAGTGTCCTGTACTATAAATACATAGTACAGCAGCGATAGCTGTAAGTAGTTTTAGCGTTTTCATTTGTTAGTTTTAAGTTTCTGGTATTAGTCCTCAAAGTACTGTATGACGAATTGGTCTACGATTGTCGTAATTCGCTTTTGGTTATTGGTAGAGCCCAATCGAATTTTTGATTGACCTTCGAGCGATTTATTAACAACCTTTTGGCCGTCCGTACCATACAAATATACATTATTCTCCAAACCATCAATTACACCGATCAATGTTTTTCCTGAATTGCCCGTAAATACATGGACATCCTCCACCTCATTGAATGGTAGGTTGATTTCACCGAAGGGAACTCCTTCCGAATTTATTAATCGAATTTTGTTCGCAGATTGTACGATAATTACGGCATTGGAATTGTCCATTTGAAGGCCGTGAAGTTTCGCTCGAGTGTATGTTTCAAAGTCTGTTCTGATTCCTTTTTGATCGAACATAACCAACTGATTATTAGATATTCCGTATTGAAAAAGTTGGTTTGGAACTTTCAACGAAAACGCTCCCGCGGAAATAGGAAACTCTCTGTGCACTTTTCTTTTTTGGATGTCGTACATTTTGAATAAAGAGGAATTTGCAAAGCCGGCAAACAGGCGTCTTTGACTTGCCCAAACATCGATTCTTCTGTTGATATTCATTCCAGTAGAAATGATATTTAACTCTCTTCCTTTTGCGTCGAATTGAAACACTTTTTGATTTTCATCAGCGATAAGAAAATATCCTTTTTCTTTCCATCGGTAGAATTTAACTTGATTCGTGGCTTCTGATTCTAATTGAATTGGGAACCCTGTTTCATAATTGCCTGTCAAATTCCAAAGATGGATCTCGTCTTGCGTGTTAAGTAAAATGAAATTTTCACCCGTTCCGTGCAAATCGATTAATTGGATTTCACCAATGGCTTTGTCTTTTAAGTCTGATTTCCAGGCCATTTTTTGATTTCGAAAACCTAAAATTTCTCCTTCGGTGCCGAGCGCGACAATATTTCCGATTCCAGGAAGTACCGCAAAATCAGCAATATCAAACCCGCAACTCATGGAAATTGAACTCGCTATTTTTGGCTGCGCCGTCATCTCGGTATGTCCTGTGTGCGTTTCCATCAATTGTCCAGAATAAACCATTTTCGAATAAGACGCTTCACTGCTCACCATTCGTTCTGAAACGGCTCTCGGCAACTTTCCAAAAATCTGTTCTCGGATTTTTTTGTCAAGTGCAATTGTGTTTCCCAAACGATAATCAGCGATAACTTGATCGCATAGTGCAGCGCTTTCAGAGATCACAACAGCATCTTCCAAATATTTAATTGTATAGGTTGAATTTTGAGAAGGAAAGCCTTTGATTAACATGCGAGAAAATAGGGATGAGTCTTGTGTTTGATTCAAATCATTCAGAATTAGAATGGGATCTTGCCCGCCTATATAATCGGATATGATAACTGTTTCTCCTTGATATGTCAGCTTTACGAAGCCGTTTAAAAGCCATTTCGACATCGGTCCATTTCTGAAATCTTCATCCAATGTTGCGTAGTAATCTCTTTCAAAAAATTGATATGTAACAAAGTTTCTCGTTGTGATTCCAGCAAATAGAACTTCATCTCGAACTTGACTCCCTTGTTGAATATTTGCGTCTTTGGTAATGTAATTTATTTTTCCATCCTTTTTAAAGTAGATGTCTGAATGGTTGTTTATTTTACCTGCTTCTGAAAACCTGAAAATGGCAGCCGAGGCTTTTTTGTCGAAAATGAACTTGCTTTTCTTGCCGCCTTCATTGTCAATTGACGATTTCCAAACGTACAATTTTGTCTTGTGGAACCGGCCGTTGTATTCGCCAATTTTGAATTCTTCAGATCCCACATTGCTCGTTTTTCCCTTGCCAAACAGCAAATCAATGGATGCCGTACTCCAATTGTCGTCCTTAACCAAAAGAAGATGGTCTCTTTTTTGACTGAAATACCCCATGTGATATGCCGAATCATTTAAGGAAGTCATCAGATCATAACTTGGAGCATCTGCGAATTTTTCAAGATCAATGAAATTGACTTCCCAGGGGCGGGCAACGATTAAAACTTCACCATCCTTGCTGTTGAATAAAGATTCCGGGGAATAATTATTTTTCTCGCTTGAAATGTCGATGGCCACATAGATGATCCATGAAAGGCTTGCTAAGAAAATGATTGCTAATACAATCCGATTCAACATAGGTGAATGATTTTACTTCAAAATTAAGAAGAAAGAGCCCTTAAATGATGGTCTAAGCGTTTAGAAATCAACAACGACTTGTGCACTCTAGAAAAGAGATAATGTATCTTCAGGAAGAAGGGTGAAGGTTTTCCTGTGGTGAATACAGTCTCCATTTTCAAAAATTGCTCTACGGTGTTTTTTCGTCGGATATCCTTTGTTCTGTTTCCAGTCGTAAATTGGAAATTCTTCATCGATTTTTTCCATGTACTCATCTCTGTACGTTTTCGCAAGAATTGAAGCCGCAGCAATTGATAGAAACTTCCCGTCTCCCTTGATGATGCATTCGTGTGGGATTCCTTCATAAGTCGTGAATCGGTTCCCATCAATGAGCAGCATTTCGGGCTTCTGCTTTAATTGATCAACGGCTCGGTGCATGGCCAAAAAGCTTGCATTCAAAATGTTAATTTCGTCGATTTCTTTTTCAGAAACAAAAGCCACAGCATAGGCGAGGGCTTCCTTTTCAATAATCGGACGCAATTTATTCCGCTTAGCCTCCGTCAATTTTTTTGAGTCGTCAAGCAAGTCATTTGAAAAATCTGCGGGTAAAATTACGGCTGCAGCGACAACTGGCCCAGCTAAACATCCGCGTCCTGCTTCATCGCATCCTGCCTCAATAAGATTCCTGTTTTTGTATAGTAAAAGTTTAGCCATCGGAGGTAAAGTTGGCAAAAAAAGTTGTAGTTTAGCTAAGCGGTACAACTATTGCATGACATTTATCGTCATTATTAAAATTGAACAGATGAAAAAAATTATTTCTACCTTATTATTCGTTGTTGGTCTAGTATCATTTAGCTTTTCTCAAGAGTCGCATCAAATTGCTGAATCTAATGGAGCAGACGAGTTAGTAGCAAGTAAAACTTCGGGTGTCTACGAGTTTACATTGCCATCAGCCCTTACAAAAGAGAAAATTGATAAGAGTGCAAGTTATTACACGAGCATCTTCTCTCTTGATTTTGATGAGTCATCTCACAAAGCTAAAATGACGATGGTCGAAAACACTTTGAAAAACCGTTACGTTATGACAAGAATGTTTACAGCTTGTCAAATAACTCACGTAACTGTTGATGGGAAAACAATACTATTATATGATTTTATAGATTCTTACTTAAAGTAGGAACTTCTAAATAAAGTACGAAGCCATTCTGTTATTTACAGAGTGGCTTTTTTTGTAGCCTATTGCGTCTAATAAACATGAAAAACACAAATCGCATTGAGCAAAGTAGAGTCGTAGTTACAATGGTGCTTCTCCTTTCACTTCCATTGTTTTTTGTCGGTATTATAATTCTACCGCAAGGATTGCATTATTACAACCTTGTATTAATGGCTATTTCGACTCTTGCCATCATCCATACTGGATATGAAATGTACAAATGGAATTCTCAAGAATCAAAAATCAAGAAATATTTAATCGTAACAATGCTCATCGGGATTGCGTCAATTACGAGTTGCATAACAATGGCAAATAATAAGTACGGCTATTGGAGTTGGGAATATGAAAGCGTGATTACTTTAAGTCCAAAAAGGAATTAATAGAAATTTAACGAAGCGGAATATTGAATAGTTCAATCTTCTTCCGATATTTGCAGAATCAAAAACACAATCACATGAATAAAATAGCACTATTACTAGTTGGAGGAATAATCGCATTGTCTTGCACAGTTGCAAATGATTCTACAAACGATAAAGTAAAGCTTGGTAAGAGCTACGGAAAATATAAAGTGGATATCAAGAAAGCTGTTTCTGTTGCAGATATGGTAAAAACATTTGAAGCTCAATCGGGTGAAATGGAATTTACAATTGAAGCTGATTTAAACGAAGTATGTGCTAAGGCAGGTTGTTTTGTGAAAATCGATAAAGGAAATGGTGAAACGTTTATGGTTCGTTTCAAGGATCACTTCGTAATTCCACCTGCTACGCCGGCTGGAACAGGGGCATACATTCATGGAATGGCTTTTTGGGATACTGTATCAGTTGAATTGCAAAAGCACTATTTAGAAGATGTAAATGCAAGCGCAGAAGAAATTGCTGCGATAACAGAGCCGAAACCTGCTTTAGGGTTTACAGGTGATGGGATTGTTTTGAAGAAATAGTTTTTTCTTCATCTAAGCAAGCGATATACTAAATATAAAAAGAGCTGCGTAAATAGCAATTACAGTTAACAATTCCATTAAGGAGGCGTTGCTCATAGTTGCTTGCTCTCGGTTTATTGCTGCTAATTTTGAGGCTTACTGAATGCACTCTTTTAAATATTATTATCTGATTTCTTGATCTGAATTACGCTCTTTTTACCAATAGTAGAATAGTAGAGAGAGATTAATACAAATGGTGCTGCGATATATAGAATTATTCGATGTTCTTGTTCAAATATAAATTTGAGAGTAAAGAATATCGCAGCGAAAACAATCACAATAGAAGTGACGATCGTTGAAAACAAATTCTGTTTTATTACATATTGTTCGGAGTCAAGCGGATCTAGTGATATAGGATTGGACGAATAATTCATAACCCTTACCGTTAACTCTTTTGAGTTTGGTGGAATATCGAATCTTTTTAATTCTCCATTTATGATTGAATCATACGGTTTATTATCAATGTATATTTTGAATTTCCTCGCCATTAACATTGGATTGGATTTCCTCTTCAGTGTTACTGTACTCATCTTTTTTATAATGTTCTATCGTGCTTAACCAACCCCCTAAAAACAATACTTATTCGCCTCGATAATCCGAGTAGCAATCAACTGTCTTGCAGCTTTCGGATTAAACGGTTCCGTTTTCGTGAAGCGCTTCAATCCCATCAACATCATTTTCGCCTCGTCGCCTTCTGCGAAAGAGTTTATTGCATCTTTGGCCGCTTTGCTAATTTCATCTGCGATATCGTAGAAATATGTTTTCACAATCGCGATTTGGACTTCACAAGCTTCCTCTCCTTTAAGCTCAATCATTTGTTGAACTCTTAATAAAGCTGATTCAGCCAAATATGTATAGATGGAAAGGTCGGCAATGTTCATTAGAACTTCTTGCTCTTTTGACAAAGACTGCATTAGTTTCTGAACCGCTGACCCAGCAACCATCAAAACGGTTTTCTTAAATCCTTCCAAGTACAATGTTTCATTTCCAAGAACATCGGTTGGCTTGTCTGCGAAATCAGGAATACTCATCAATTCTCCAGCAACTGCCATTGCAGGTCCCATCAAATCAAGTTCGCCTTTCATTGCGCGTTTGAGAACCATGTCAACAGTCAATAATCTGTTGATCTCGTTCGTTCCTTCAAATATTCTATTGATTCTTGCATCGCGATATGCCCGTTCAACTGAAGATTCAGCTGAATATCCCATTCCGCCAAAGATTTGAACCGCTTCATCAACGACATAGTCAAGACCTTCAGATCCTGATACTTTCAAGATTGCGCATTCTGGTGCAAATTGTTCAATTCCTTTCAGTGTAGCTTCGCCTTTGTCCATTCCGGCAGCAACATAACCAGCAATCGCATCATCAATGTTTTGTCCAGCTCTGTAAATCGCTGATTCATTGACAAATGTTTTGATTGTTTGTTCTGCTAATTTATAGCGAATCGCACCGTATTTAGAGATCTCACGGCCAAATTGTAAACGCTCGTTCGCGTATCTAACCGATTCTGTGATGGCTTGTTTCGCGCCACCCATAACTCCAGCAGCTAATTTAATCCGACCAATGTTCAAAATGTTCAAGGCAATCTTAAATCCATTCTCTCTTTCTGAAAGCAAGTTTTCAACGGGAACTTTAACATCGTTGAAGAAAACTTGTCGTGTAGATGATCCTTTGATTCCCATTTTCTTTTCTTCCGGATTCAATGTGATTCCATCCGAATCGGCTTCGATTAAGAAAGCCGTTAATTTATCATCGTCATCGATTTTTGCAAAGACTGTGAATAGATTCGCGAAACCAGCGTTTGTAATCCACATTTTTTGACCGTTGACAACGTAATGTTTTCCATCTTCAGAAAGAACTGCTTTTGTTTTTCCTGAATTGGCATCTGATCCAGACCCCGGTTCAGTTAAACAATAAGCTGCTTTCCATTCGCCTGAAGCGAGTTTTGGAATGTATTTTTTCTTTTGATCTTCTGTTCCGTAATAGAGCAGAGGTAAAGTACCAATTCCTGTATGCGCGCCATAAGCCACTGAAAATGAATATCCGCTTGCGAGGCATTCAGTCGCCAAAAGTGAAGTTTTAAAATCCACCCCCATTCCACCTAAATCTTCAGGAACTGACATTCCTAAAAGACCAAGTGCACCAGCTTTTTCAACAAGCGATGGCATCAATCCTTCCTCCATTGAGTCGATACGGTCCAAGTGTGGAAGTATTTCGACGTCGATGAAGTCGTGGCACATTTCAGCAATCATTCGTTGCTCTTCTGTCCAGTTTTCTGGGATAAATATATCAGATGGGGATGTTTTGCGAATTAAGAATTCTCCTCCTTTTATTGGCTTTTCGTTTTCAGACATTTGTAAGATTTTTCAGTACTATGTGATAAATATACTAAAATAATATTGCTATGCATGCATAATAGTAAGTTTATTTATTAATTGTATTTTGTGGAACCAAATGAATGAAATACGCTTGAAATATTTACTAGGAATTGTTTTGCTTGTTTTGACGAGTCATTTATTCGCTCAAGATTCGATTCATGAAAGGGTGAATGGTGTAAGTCTTGTTTCAGAACGCTTCCTTTTGGATTCTATTCATGTTCCGCCAATCGTTCGCATCGAAGCGAATTATGTCGCTGTGATCCCGTATTGCTTCATGCCCTATAAAGATTCTGGCAGCGTATATTATGGACATAACAATCAATGGGAAGGCGAAGGGTTAAATGGAACGCGCGTTGCCGTGCAAGAATTGCATAAGCAAGGAGTAAAGACAATGATCAAGCCTCAAATCTGGGTAGCGCATGGTGTTTTTTCGGGTAAAATTGAAATGCAATCGGAAGAGGAGTGGATAAGATTTGAAAATGACTACGGTGCCTATATAATGGCTTTTGCAACTATCGCAGCGGAAGAGAATTCTGCAATGTATTGTATTGGTACGGAAATGCAGTTGGTTGTGAAAAGTCGACCTGAGTTGTTCTCGCGATTGATAAAAAAAATCCGAGGCATTTATAAAGGCAAGTTGACCTATGCTGAAAATTGGGATTGCTTTGAACATGTTAAGTTTTGGGACGAATTGGATTACATCGGAGTTGATGCCTATTTCCCTATTAGTAAAACAGGAAATCCAAAGAAAAAAGATTTAGACCTTGGTTGGGAGAAATATATCCCTATTTTCGATTCGTTGAGTAAAGCTGTCGACAGGAAGATTTTATTTACTGAATACGGCTACCGAAGTATTCGAAGATGTGCAGCAACTCCATGGAGTTATAGTGTAACGAAAAATGAAAAGATTGATGAACGTTGCCAAGTCCGAGCTTTGACTGCGATGTATGACAATATTTGGGATCAAGATTTTTTTGCTGGTGGCTTTCTATGGAAGTGGTACCCCAACCATAAAGAAGCAGGAGGGAAGAACAATTCTATGTTTACGGTGCAGAACAA
>JAWUWJ010000164.1:0-53971 GCA_034111925.1 Crocinitomicaceae bacterium | reverse complement strand
CCAAATCGATTTTCAAGAATCGTAAGTAAATCCTTTTGTTCACCATAAAACCTACCTGCGACACGCGCTATTACTTTAGATTCGCAAGATCCTTTTTCAACAGGTGCAACAGACATACTAGCACTTGAAGAAAGGTCATAACTGAGTTCGCTATCCTGATGCATTGTTGTCCAACATTCTACGGCTCTTTTAATTGTTTCTTCATTACCAATCCATTCAACTGTAAAAGTAGATCGTACTGCACCAAGTTCTGAAAGAGCGAATTTAAACTTGGTCACAACTCCAAAATTCCCACCTCCTCCTCCACGCAATGCCCAAAGTAGATCCTTCTTCTCATCGACATCAGTCATCGTTTCGGTTTTGATTAAATCGCCATTGGCTTTAACCATTTCCACTTCTAGTAAACTATCACAGGTAAGACCGAACTTACGAATGTGTGTACCCCAACCGCCACCTTGCGTAATCCCTCCAACATTAACAGACTGGCAACCTCCTCCGGGTATAACCTTATTTAGTTTTCCAAGTTCATTGTAAACTACTTCCAATTTCATTCCAGAAGGAATCCAAGCCTCAGTTGACTCCTTCGTTATGGGATTTCCATGACTATCTTGAATTTCTGCTTTGTACATTTCAGAAAGATCAATGATAAGCACATCATTTCCAGAACTCATGCCTTCATGATGATGTCCACCAGATCGGATGCGAAACGGTACCTTCTCATCTCTGCAGAAATCTACACATTTTTTGACATCTGCTCCCGTTCTACAATACGCAACCCCAGCAGGCATCTGTCCAAAGCGACTGTTGGAAATTTGGCGGGCATAATGATAATTATCATCCCCAAAGATGACGCCATCAAGATTTTCATCTTTATTAATTTTCAAGAACTCTTTAATCTTATTTAGGTTGTCCATAGTCGTTTTTAATTGATTTTATTTCGTGAAAATATCAGGAATGTTTTTTCTTGTGCAATAAGTATATTCACTAAAATAGATTTATTATTTATAACATAATTAAAATCCCCGTGTAGATTATATCAACTCGGGGATTTTGTGTTTTATACATTTAAAATGTATGGTCAACTATACTAATCCTGAGGAGGCCTCTAATGAATTAAAAATATTAGTGAAGAAATTTCCAATATTCCTAGCAACATTTACAAACCCATCCATAACTCGATTGGCCCAGCCCATAATTCCGCTAATAAGACTTAAAATTAAATTCTGTACGAAATCAACTACTCCACTCACGAATAAAGTTATTCTGTTAAAGGTATTTAACATCAACTTATACTTACCAGTACTTTTGGCAATAGCTATAATAGCTTTAAACGTAGAGTCAAGCACTTCACTAATATCCTCCTCTGCTTTGATTCTAAGGGCCTTCAATCTTTTAAGGAATGTTTCCCTAGAAATCTCTTTTTGCTCATATGATTTAGCCGCAGCCTCTATTTCATCTTCAATATTAGTACTAAATTTAGTTAAGTCCTTCTCCACATTCTTAAGTTCTGATTTTAATTCATCAGGTATTGACTCACTCGAACTTGTGAAAAAAAGTTCTCCCTCAATTAAATTATTCCCCGAAAAACACTTTGCATTATAACTAAGCGCTTTCATTTTATTCACAAACAACCCTTCTTTTAATTCCATTTTTATACATTTTTATAATGTAAAAACCTACTCTATTATGGCAAACGCCCGGCTTTTCGGAAACCGCCTTTCACTTCTTTATCAAACACTTACTACTTATCGAGTATCAAATTCTGAAGTTTAATAAGAAGTCATTATTTTATAAAGTGAAGTGCCTTCAATCGAAACACGGGATTACCTTAGGTGTATTATTTGATTAATCAAAAAGACGAAATACAATTCCGCCCTTTTGAATTAATCTCATGCAATTATGCATTTGCCAGTTTTACAGTTTCAGCCAGCTTTCCAAGGTCGTTGATCCCGTCGTCAGAAACTGATTCTACTTTTTGGTTTGTCATTGCGACCCACTCTCCATTATTCAAGAAAGAATAATCGGCTGTTCCGGTTTTCCAATCATCTGTTAAAAGAATTCTTGCTTCAAAATTCTTCAATGAACCACCTTCGTTTTCTGTGAATCCGTTCAAGACAAGCATAATATGACAACTTGTATTTGTACATAAGTAATTGTAAGTTCCAGTAACTGCTGACTGAACATGAGTTATGGGATTTACAGCTTGAAAAATAACAGATCTTCCTTGTGTTGCATTGTTCTCTGGTGAAACCCCAAGATCAAGAGTACACGAGATACCACCTGGTAAACCATCTCCGATTCGTAGGTTCAATAAAAATACACTTAGTTTTGAATTAGACATTTTTCTAAATTTTAATAAATAACACTCCTACTCTATTTTTGGCTTTTCGGATTCCGCCCTGAATTTCATTCCGGAGATTAGTATTGTCGCAATCGGTTTCTTTGTTTTGAATGAAATATCCTAGATCTAAACCGTTGGTTAAACTATGCCATCTGAATGATTGTCTTAAGTTTTGAATTGCTTCGACACAATGTCATAAGCGATTCGTTATCACAAGTATACAGGGATAGTCTTGACGTTTTTTGAGAATTGTATTGGATGAAGAGTTTGATGTCTTAGATGAAAGAAATCAAGTTATAGGCGTTTAATAACAAATATCATTTTGAACTTGCGAGAGAAACCGCGCAATGATTTAGCCCACTTTAAAGAGAACCTTAATGAATGAGTAGTAATTATTATTTCCAGTTTTGCTCTAAGACTTTATTAAATCTTCAATTCGGCAAATAAGAATGATATTACAATAAGTGGTAGTGTTTAAGAAAGGCCTCTTTTGATCGGCTGCTTAGAAAAACACTTTTGTCGTTGTCCATCACAATCAAATTATCGCTGCTTCTGAATTCTTTTACGCGAGCGATATTAACTAAGTAGTTACGATGTGTTTGAATGAAAAGAGATTTGTCGAGCGCCTTCAGAATCTTAGACAATGAAGATTGAACAAGAAATTTCCCCTTATCAGTGATTAGATTACAATAACGGCCTTCGACCTCAATAAAAAGAACTTCGCTAGGTGCTATTTTCACCCAAACATCTCTCTTTTTAATTAAAAAATTCTGATTGAATACAACAGCACCATTTGAACTTTCCCAAGAATACTTATAATGATCCTCTATGGAATTTTCAATAGCCAATTCCATTGCATAGATAAGTTCTAATTGATTAAATGGCTTCAAAAGAAAGCTAGCTGGTGACAAGTTTTTGGCATTATCAAACGTAGCCCTATCGTTTGCGCTAGTTAAAAATATAAATGGACATTTAAGATTTTGAGATTTACCAATATATTCAGCGACCTCAATGCCTTCATTTTTTCCTTCAATGTAAATATCCAGAATTGCAATATCAATACCGTTCTTCTTTTCTAAAAGTTCAATCGCTTCTTTTCCATTCTGCGCAAAGTAAACGATGTAATTTTCATCAAGTACACTTTTAATCAATTCTATTTCCAACTTGTCGTCTTCTAAAACTAAAATTTCAATTTTCGCCATATCTTTTCAATTTTAGTTTAACTGAAGTTCCTTTACCTTCTTCGCTTTCGATTACAATTTCACCATCATTCTTCTCTATAATAATAGAGCATAAGTTTAGACCAAGTCCTGTACTTGCCTTACCAGAAGTATCTGCCTTACTTTGACCAACTTTCTTTGATCTACTATCTTCAATTGCCTTCTTAGACATGCCTACACCAGTATCGGACACAATTAAACTTACAAAGTCTCCCTCATTTCCTTCTGACTTAATGGTTATCTCTCCACCTTCGTGAGTAAACTTCATTGCATTGTCCAACAGGTTCCTGAGTACAATTTTCAGCGAATTCTGATCCAAATACACATTGATACTTTCGTCTATTTCACTTTCGAACCTAATGTTTTTCTGAGTAAACAAAGGTTGAAAATTATAAACAACATGCTCAACTGTTTTCTTTAAAGGAATTTTAGTCTTTGAGGTGAAAAACTGATCATTTTGACACAATGCCCAATTCAATAAATTATCTATTAATTGATACGTTCGATTCCCCAATTCGACATTGGAATCAAATAATTCCCTGTACTTTTCATCAACACTCTCTTTGTCAAAATGATTCAATAACGAATTGTTATTTAGGACAATGTGGTAAACTGGAGATTTTAAATCATGCGCAACAATAGACAAAATAAGGTCTTTAGTCCTATTCAACTCTTCTAGCTTTAAACGCTGATGCTCGATAATCTTCTTTTTTGAAATACTTCTTTTAAACAGAAATGCAATTGCAACGAGAAAAAATGCCAAAACTAGAGTTGCAATTAAAAAGAGATTTCGTTCACGCTTTTTTGATTGCAATTGTTTTACTTTAATGGCTTTCTCTTTTTCAACCAATGCAATCTCCTTATTCTTCAAACCAACGGCAAACTCCTTTTCTTCTTTAGCGATTGTCCACAAACGATCTCTGCTGTCTAAAGAATCACGAATACCATCGTACTCCTTTCTATAGTCAAGTGCCAAAGCAATGTTACCCGCATTTTCTTCGACCACAGACATGTTTAAAGTCGTAAACTTCATAAGATCTATGTCGTATACTTTTTTTGCAAGAAAATAAGCCTTCTTGAAATAGACATGTGCAGAATCATCGATGTATTGTTCATAGAATACATTACCAATCTCCATATAGCTACTTACAATACCACTGGTATCTAAGTCTAAAAGTTCAAGTTCAAGGCTTTTCTGTTGAAAGAACATAGCAGAATCAAATTGACTGGAATAGCCATAGCATTGGCCTAAATTAAAATAGTTCGTTTTTAATATATCCCTTGGGGTAGAGTCACTTATTGTTGCATACCATTTTTTCAGCATTGGAAATGCTATTGAATATTCCTGAATATCAATATGGGCTGTCGCGATATTTGACTCTAAATACTCTTTCCATTTCCATTGTGAAAGAGATTTAAACTTAGCTTTACTGAGAGATTCAAGCTCTTCTGTAGGCAACCCGAAAATATCAAATAAGGTTCCACGAATTAACACAAGCTTTAGTGCTATTGGGTCATTATTGATTGTCTCATTCAATTGTAAACATGTGCGTAAAGACTGCGTTGCTCCATAAACATCCATGCTTTCCAAGCTCTTGTGCAGAGAATGATAGTTTTTATACAATTCAACTTCGTCTTGACTCTTCGAGTTTCCATTATATTGACCGGAGCAATACGGACAAGTTTCTTCGTAAAATTCACGGACATTTTCGGACCTTACAGATTGCCCAAAACAATCGTTAGCTAAGAGTAAGACAATTACAAGTCCAATGCATTTCACAATCATTTTTTAGATTACGAAACTCTTTTCGGAATACTTATTGTTCCGCGACTATGCTTGGTTGGGCCAAGTCGTTCTTCACTAAAATCGACCATCTTAAATCGAAGCCTTACCGTTTGATGACCGTCACCGACATTCGCTTCAAATGATGCTTGAATTACATCCATTTTCGTGGTTGAAGGTACTGTATTGTCAATCGTAATTACACTCCTGATACAAGTAACATCATAGTAAATATTGACCAATCCATCTTCGTCTTCTACGACTCTATCTACATTAAAAGAGACGGTTACCTTTTCATCGCTAAAAAGGACAATTTGGAAACGGTAAAAAGTTTGGGTGTCAATGTCCTCAATCCATGATGAAACCGAAGGGTTAAAAATGGTACTGATATTTTTAAAATCTTTATCCGAGACAATAATTAAATCCTGATTATCGATAGTAACTGGGATCGTTATCATATTTTCCATTGCTTTTTTATTAGGTTGGTTCAACCTCTAATTAACGTGTTATCAACCACAAAACCAACAGTGCTGAAAAATAAATTGATTAGGTATAAACCTGAATTAATCTACCCGACTTTAAACAAAGACAACAAAAGATTGACCTTGAGAAGATTACAAGGTATAAATACTCGGTTTTCGATTTTTAAAAAAAAGTAAAATACATATTGTGAGACTGCCCTAAAAGAGTATTCTCAATGCACTTTACTTAATCAGAAATTCAAATTGAACGATTAAATCTTTCAAACTAGAGATTCAATACTCGCTTATGTTTTTTAGGCTCAAATCATTTGCCTTCAGTTTTTTTTTAGAAAATAAGTAAGTAATCTAGTTCTGGATAAATCTCAAATTTTTATGTGCTAAATTCAATTTCAAACTAGTTCTCCTTGTTTAAAACGGTTTAGCAATACTTCAAAACTCAGTTTTCTTAATTTCCAATTAATTCCCTGCCTAAGTCATATAGGACAAGTTATTAACATTGTAGCATAGATTGTTAAAAACCCAGAATTAGAGAGAAAAGATTGTGTATATTGCGCGCTTTAACTAACGAGCTAGTATTTCACTAAGAAATCATGGAAAAAGAAAAATTTGAACTTGAATATTTATTAAAGACTTCAATAAAAGTTTTAGACAATATGGTTAGTACTCCAAGCGGTTTAAGCGAATGGTTTGCTGACGATGTAAATATTAAAGACGACGTATATACTTTCCTTTGGGATGGTGCTGAGGAAGAAGCAAGACTGCTTACTAAAAAGGCCAATGCTAAAGTAAAATTCAGATGGATCGAAGATGAAGAAGATGATTCAGAGGCTTACTTCGAATTAAGATATGAAGTTGATCCAATGACAAAAGCCGTGATTGTATCGATTACTGATTTTGCTGAACCGGATGAACTTGATGAAAACAGCCGTTTCTGGGATCAACAAATTGGTGAATTGAAAAGAATTCTTGGAGCTTAATTCCAATATTCTTAAATTCCAATCGTTTACATTTCGCAATCTAATTTTAGATAATCTTTTTTTGAATTGAAACGACTTTACTATTTTAGTGTACGTTCATTCGCAGGTCCTTTCCTAGCTACGTTTGCTATTTCCATGTTTATATTGGTGATGCAATTCTTCTGGAAATACATCGACGATTTAATGGGCAAAGGACTGGAAATTTCAATAATCGTTGAACTCCTCTTTTACGTTTCTGCAAGTTTAATTCCGTTGGCCTTACCCCTAGCAATTCTCCTGTCGTCAATTATGACCTTTGGGAATTTGGCTGAGAACAATGAGTTAACCGCATTAAAAGCCTCAGGAATGTCGCTTTACAGGATTGTACGCCCTTTGTTCTCCGTCGTGATCATTATCGCCATGGGGACGTTCTACTTCGCCAACTATGTCATACCTGTAGCAAACCTTAAATGGCATTCTTTAATTTTCGATATTCAAAACACTAAAATCTCGACCGTACTAACACCTGGTGTTTACAGCAGCGAACTTGACGGCTACGTTATTAAGGTCGATGAAGGAGAAGGAAATCAATTCAAAGGAGTCCTAATCCACGATCATACAACGCCGAACGAGATCAATACGATTCGTGCTGAATCGGGAAAAATATACAAATCAAAAAATGGAGCTTATTTATTTTTTGAAATGACCGATGGAACGGTTCACAGGGAGTTAGAGCCTCAAACACCGAACTTCAGTGAGGATGGAATCAACCATAGTATACACAGTAACCATCCGGTGTGGAAATCGAAGTTTGAAACGATGGTCTACAAAATTAACATCAATGGCTTTGATTTAGAACGCTCCAGAGAAGAGCTAATGAGAGACAAGCATGAAATGCTAAATGTCTTTCAAATCAATGATGCAATGGATTCCATTAAAGCGAATGGAGAGAAAGTTTTGAATAATTTCTTAATGAATATCAAAAGTGGACACACCTACTTCGAGTCACACACGTATATAAATCATTCCATAAAGGAAGTAGAAAACAAGAATGAATTCGAAGTTCTCGACTACGCTGTAAATTTCAAGGATGTTAGCTACAACAAAAAGGTAAAAGCAATAAACAAAGCCCAAACAACGGTTAGAAGATTGGGTAAAAACGTTGAAGGTCAGCGCGATTATATGGTAGCTTTGGAAAGGGACATGGACAATTATATGATCGAATTCAATCGGAAATTTGCCCTAACCGCTGCGATTATAATCCTCTTCTTTATTGGCGCCCCCCTGGGTGCAATCGTTAGCAAAGGTGGGTTTGGAGCTCCCGTTGTGATTGCCGCACTCCTTTTCATGATCTACTTCGTATTACTGACCGTTGGGGACAATATGGCTGAGGCAGCAACTGTTACTCCAATCGTGGGAATGTGGTTCTCTTCATTCATCCTAGCCCCAGTTGCAGTATGGATGATGTACTCCGCCGCAAATGATCTACCTATTAATTCCAGCGAATATTGGGGAAAATTAATGGGGAAAATCTGGAAACCATTTAGATTTAAAAGGTCTTGAAAACGCTCTACATAACTAGTAAACCTGCATATCCGAAAGTAGATGGAGGTTGTGTTGCTTCTGCTAATTTTCTTGAGAACCTTCTTAACGTTGTTTCAGAGCTTAAATACTTGTCCATTGCCACAACGAAACATCCATTCGATTTAGATATGTTTCCAAAGCATTGGATCGATTCTATTCGCCCAGAAGCGGTTTTCATTGAAACAGCCGTTCGTCCAAAAGAAGCAATTAAATACCTTTTCAATAAAAAATCATACAACATTGACCGTTTTCACGATGATGCAATGTCCACGAAGATCTTTGAAACTATTGAATCACAGCACTTTGAAACCGTTATTCTAGACGGACTTTATACGACCCCATACCTTTCTGAAATCCGAAAGGCATTCAAAGGAAAAGTACTTGTTCGAACACACAATGTTGAATTTAAGATTTGGGAAGGACTCGCTGATAATGAGAACAATCCAATCAAAAAGAAGTATTTAAAGGGATTGGCCAAGGACTTAATGAAATACGAAATTGAGACATTGAACAAGGTCGATGGGATCATGACTATTTCAAAAGAAGATTTGAATGACTTCAATGCTCTTGGGATATCTACTCCTAAGTCAAATATCACTGTAACGACAAGTACCGTCGAGCAGAATCATGATTACACGAAATCAGCTCTTTTCCACCTTGGAGCAATGAACTGGACTCCAAATATTGAGGCTGTAAACCACGTTGTTCAATTGATGGCTGAATTGAGAAAGGCAAATCCGGGTTTAGAATTTCATATCGCCGGAGTTGATTCAGAGTTGCTTTACACAACGAACAATGACCAAGGAATTGTAGTTGAGGGCTTCGTACAAGATTTAGAAGGGTTCGTTTCAGAAATGGGAATCCTTATCTCTCCTATCCAATCAGGCTCAGGAATTCGAGTTAAAATACTTGAAATGATGGCGCTAGGCATTCCAATCATCACAACAGATCTTGGTGCACAAGGATTAATCAATTTGGAAGGAGTTCTAATTGCCAACTCGAAGCAAGAGATCTTAGACGCTGTTTATGAACTTGTCAATAATGAAAACAAAAGACAAGAATTGGGATTAGAAGCGAAGAGATATGTTAATTTGCATCATAATCCAGAAAAAATCAGCGAACAACTAATTGAGTTCATCAAGTCCACATAAGCCGAAAATACTGATTATCGTATCTCGATTTCCTTATCCTCTTGAAAAAGGAGACAAGCTTCGTGCGTTCCATCAAATCAAGGAATTGGCCAAAGAATTCGACGTGACACTATTTTCACTTTCGGACAAACCGGTTAAAGATGAACACCAAGAAATCGTTAAAGAAATCTGCTCGGAATTGTACATTCATAAGCTCAATCCCCTCACTCGATATATTAATTTAACGAAGGCTTTATTTTCAAGCCTTCCAATTCAAACAGGGTATTTCTTTTCAAAAAAGGCGAAATCAAAGATTAAATCTTTAGTTAAAGAAAACAACTACAAGCATATTTACTGTCAACTAATTAGAACTGCAGAGTACGTCAAAAATATTCACGACACACCCAAAACATTGGACTACATGGATGCGTTGAGTTCGGGCATCCTTCGGCGTGTAGATCGACAACCTTTTTATACAAAATGGCTTTTCAAAATGGAAGCCAATCGTTTGCTTAAGTACGAGCAAAGCATCTTTGATTTCTTTGAGCACCGAACAATTATCAGTGACCAAGACCGCCAGTTAATTGCACATCCGGACAGAGAGAAAATTCTATGCGTTCCAAATGGAATTGACGAATCCTTTTTCGAAAAGGTTGAACGCACAGAAAAATTTGATTTCGTTTTTGTTGGGAACATGAGCTACCCTCCAAACGTTGATGCTGTGGTTTACATCGTAAATGAAATTTTACCTGAATTCAAAGACTCAACGCTTCTGATTTCGGGCGCTACTCCACATTCCTCCATTGTAAAACTGGCAAATGCGAATTCCAATATTGAATTGACAGGTTGGGTTGATGACATTCGAGAATCGTATGCAAACGGAAAGATTTTCCTTGCTCCAATGATGATAGGCACTGGGATGCAGAACAAGCTTCTTGAGGCAATGGCTTTGAAAACACCTTGCATCACAACCGATCTTGCCAACAACGCAATTGAAGCCAAACCGGACTCTCAAATTTTAGTAGGGAATACCAAACAAGAAATTCTCGATAAAATTGAATTGCTACTGAATGATTCTGAGCTTCGAGAAAAAATCGCTATCGGCGGACACAGCTACGTTCGAGACAAATTCTCGTGGTCTAAATCGACGGAGGAATTGATCGATTTAATAAAGCGCTAAAATCGCTATTATTCATCGCCTATTTAACCTTCTAAGTGAGATATTTGAAGTAATTTTGTAAAAAAACTAGAATGCAATTCGATCTAAATACGATAGAGGAAGCCATAGAGGATATCAAAAACGGTAAAGTATTAATCGTTGTTGATGATGAGGACAGAGAAAACGAGGGTGACTTCGTTACTGCAGCTCGTAATATCACACCTGAGATCATCAATTTCATGGTAACACACGGTAGAGGACTTGTTTGTGCTCCACTTGTAGAAGACCGTTGCGATGAACTTGGACTGGATTTAATGGTTCATACGAATTCAGCAGCATACGAAACACCATTTACCGTTTCAATTGATTTGAATGGACACGGCTGTACTACAGGAATTAGCGCGAGTGATAGATCAAAAACGGTTAAAGCATTAATTGATCCGACCATCAAACCAGAAGAACTTGGTAAACCAGGCCACATCTTCCCACTTCGTGCTAAAAAAGGCGGAGTTTTAAGAAGAGCAGGTCATACTGAAGCGGCAATTGATCTTTCTAGATTGGCTGGTTTTGAGCCTGCTGGAGTGATTGTAGAAATATTGAACGAAGACGGAACAATGGCTCGACTTCCAGAATTGATGGAAATTGCGAAGCGTTTTGATATGAAGATTATTTCAATCGAAGATCTAATCAAATACAGACTGACCAACGAATCGTTGGTTGAGAAAGTGATTGACGTTAAAATGCCAACTGAAGACGGTAATTTCGACATGCATCTTTTCGAGGAGACAAACACAGGGAAAGAACACTTGGCAATCGTGAAAGGAACTTGGGAGAAAGACGAACCTGTCTTAATTCGAGTCCATTCTTCATGCATGACAGGTGATATTTTTGGATCTTGTCGTTGCGATTGCGGCCCTCAATTAAAGAAGGCAATGCAATTAATTGAAGAAGAAGGAAAAGGCGCAATAATCTACATGAACCAAGAAGGACGTGGGATTGGATTGGCGAATAAACTAAAAGCATACAAACTTCAAGAAGAAGGATACGATACTCTGGAGGCCAACTTAAAACTTGGATTCAAAGGAGATGAGCGTGATTACGGAATTGGAGCTCAAATTCTTCGTCAACTTGGTGTTTCTAAAATGAGATTGATGTCTAACAACCCTACAAAACGCACTGGATTGGTTGGATACGGTCTTGAGGTAACAGAAAATGTTGCTTTAGAAATTGAGAGTAACGAGCACAACGAATTGTATTTAAAAACAAAACGTGACAAAATGGGTCACACATTGAAAGCCGATAAATAATATGCTAATAGCCAACGGAATAACGAAATCATACGACGACCTTCAAATACTTAAGGGGATAAACCTTGAGATTAAGGAAGGCGAAGTAGTTTCTATTGTTGGTTCTTCTGGTGCAGGAAAAACAACCTTACTTCAAATCCTAGGGACTCTAGATCGTCCTGATGGTGGAGAAGTCATCATGAATGGAGTCAATCCATTTAATCTTTCTGCAAACAAGCTTTCGGCCTTCAGAAATACTCAAATTGGATTCATTTTCCAGTTTCATCAGTTGCTTCCTGAATTTACAGCCGTAGAAAACATAGCCCTCCCCGCTTTAATCAAAGGTGTGAACCTTAAAGACGCGAAAACGGAGGCAATGAAACTTCTCGGACTTCTTGGACTTGAGAACCGTGCGGAACACAAGCCGAGTCAGCTATCTGGTGGCGAGCAACAACGAATTGCCGTTGCACGTTCATTAATCAACCGCCCTGGGGTGATCTTCGCAGATGAGCCTTCAGGTAATCTGGACAGCCAAAATTCATCCGAATTGCATCAGTTGTTTTTCAACCTAAGAGATGAACTGAATCAAACCTTCGTTATCGTTACGCACAACAACGAATTGGCTGACATGACCGATCGTAAATTGGTCATGCGCGATGGATTAATTGTTGAATAAAACAATTGCCATGTCCGAAATTCTAGATGAAATAAACCAACCCAAAGAGATTCGGGAATTACCCAAAGATTGGAGGTATTTACAAATTGTCATCGGCATTGTATTAATCATTGCAGGAGGACTTGGTCTTTGGACAGGAATTTCATTGGAATTGGCCTTACGTGATTTGAATGCGAATGGATATCCTATAAGCCTCTACGTAGAACTTAGAACTATTTTGATGCTATTTTTAGTGCCAATAACTATGGTAGCTGGGGCAACACTGCTTATCGCAAAGAAAAGAGCAGGCTGGATTATAACATTGGCCTCTTATCTCCTTCTAACCGCTTTTATTTTGTACATCTACATAGATGCACCTGGTGCAAACATTTGGGCATTGCTCATCTCATTATTATCTGGCGTGATTGCATTCTTGCTTGTGTTAAATTCATACCGTAAATATTACCTGTTTAAAACTACAGACCTCCTGTTTATTGCTGGAATTCCAACCGTTTTGTTTCTGATCACAATTTTCATTTAGTAGACTCTATTAAAATGACCAAGAAAGAACTCAAAGAATACCTCGATTTTAAAACGGAGCAATACAACACTCCCCTGTTTATTGAATCCGATCCGATTCAATTGCCGCATCGTTTTTCAAAGAAAGAAGATATTGAGATTGTCGCGTTCTTGGTTTCTACAATTGCATGGGGAAAACGCGAAATGATCATAAAGAATGGCGAGCGCCTCATTGAGATTATGGGAGGAACACCGCACGAATTTATTCTAAATTACACAGCCAACGAACCTATCGATTTCGTCCACAGAACCTTCAACGCCATCGACTTGGACTTCTTTTTTCGCAGCCTACAAAACATCTACGCGAATCATGGCGGAATGGAAAATGCATTTCAATCGCATCCTGAATACCCTGGGGCACAAGGAAGAATTATCAGTTTCAGAAATCTGTTTCTGACAACAGAACACGAACAGCGTTCAGAGAAACACATTTCCAACCCAGCAAAGAACTCAGCGGCGAAACGCATCAACATGTTCTTGCGCTGGATGGTTAGAAACGACAATTGTGGTGTTGACTTTGGCATCTGGAACACAATTCCAGAATCTGAATTGTGTATTCCGTTAGACGTTCATACCGCTCGTATGTCAACAGAATTGGGTATTTTGAAACGGAAACAAAACGATTGGAAAGCCCTTGAGGAAATCATGACGGTGCTCAGGAAGCTTGATCCTAAAGATCCTTCTAAGTATGATTTCGCATTGTTTGGGATTGGTGTGTTTGAATCGAAATAATCTATAAATTACATTTATATTAGTTGTAATAAATGAAAAGGATGAAACAATTAACTTTACTCATTGGAATCTCCATTCTTTTATCTGGGAACTTATTCGCTCAAGATATTATTCAAAATCCCGAATTCTCAGGAGAAAAAATTATGGGTGATGTTATTCACGTTGAAGGTGATTTGTTGTATTACTACTATCAAGAATCCTCTTATAGAAGTCTACTTACAGAGCAAATCCACACTATTATCAACTTTAAAACAGGGAAGATTATAGCAAATAAACAAGACGGAATTAGGTATGAAAGATTAGGTGGATATGTATTGGATCACTTTGTTCAGGGAGGATTCATTTATGAGTTAGTACGTTTTATTAAATCTACCCAAGCAAATAAATGCCAAATAGGTATTATTAAACGAAATTTATCGGACTCGAAACAAGCTGGAGATATCCATTGGTTGGGTGAATTTACATTTAGATTTGATCAAAACGTATCTCTGCTCAAATCTGAAAGTTGCTTCTATTTAATATCCACAAATCTTGAAGTTAAAACGAATAATGTTTATTTGAAAAAATATGACTTTCAATTGAATCAATTATGGCAGAATGATCTTAGCTACCTTAATGAAGAAGGAGTAGAAGTTACAAGCTCTCAGGTCGATGAAGTAGGAAACGTGACAATTGTTGTTTCGCTAAGTAAACCAACAAAAAAATGGTCATTTAACCCTGTCAGATCTTATGGCCTCGGCACAATTAATGTTCAGGCTGATGGTCAAGAATATATTGCCACATTAGATCTAAATGAAGATATAACAATCGAATCGAGTAAGTTTAAATACTTACCAAATACTGAAGAGCTAGTAGGCTTCTTCATTATAACCCAGGTAGAAAATAAAATAGTAGCAAAAAAAGAAGGCGTTGGATACGCCTATTACAAATGGAATAAGGAAGGGACAGTAAGTGAATACAAACGGCATCAATTCTCTCTTGAGGACCTCAATACGAATAATACATTTATTAATTTCACTGAGAACATCAATTTGATAGGGTCTGTAGCATATGATAACGGGGATTTAATTGGAATCATCCAAAGCTATGTATTAGGTGTAAAGTTAGACGTAACTATTGATATTGGTAACGAAAACACGGTATTTGTATTGGATTACTTTGGCTTGAGAACAAACCGTTCCGGACTTCAAACTAGAACTTTTCTCAACAGTAAATTAGTATTCTCAGTCAACAGAGGAGGTGAAATTGAATGGCTCCATTTCTTTCCTTATAGCCTTAAATTAAAACCAAATAGAGCCGTTACTCGCTTCAATAAAAATGACATTGAACTTTATACAACAGAGTATTTGGAAAATTTTGTAGAAGGAGAATTTGAGTTAAACCTAACAAACGAAGTGGCCTACTGGAAAAACACAATTCCCGCTTCACGAAGGATCAATAGGGTTACAGGTGAAATAATTAGTTTCAAACCAATTAATAAAACTATAGATAAATTAAAATTAATCGATAAAATTGATCTTCAAGAATATCAAAAAGAAAATAAAATACTTTTTATGTATTCCAACGGCAAAAAGAATCATACAACAGTAGAATACGTATCAAAAATCCAATAACACATTTTAACACTAAGAGTTGATAATTATGAATTGATAAATATAGATTCATAATTATATAATTCTATCTTTGAATCTATGAAGTTTTTGTACCCTGAATTTCTTTGGGCCCTTACGGTTCTTGCCATTCCGATTATCATCCATCTATTCAATTTTAAAAGGTACAAAACTCTTTATTTCTCAAGTTTAAATTTCATTAAACACGTCGATCAAAAGACGAAGTCAACACAGCGATTAAAGCACTTACTTGTTCTGTTAACGAGATTGTTAGCGTTCATATTTTTGATCTTGGCTTTTGCTCAACCTTACTTTTCAGACAGTAAAGAAGAATTGAATTCCAAGAAATCAATCACGTGCTTCTATCTCGACAATTCCTTTTCAATGCAAGCGAGAGGCCCAGAAGGCGAATTGCTTTCTGAAGCTCGGGAAAAAGCCAAAGAGGTAATCAAGAGTGCTCCTCGTGATGCTCGATTCATCATTGGAACCAATGAAATGTCTGGAAGAGAGGAAAGAGTTTTAAACAGACGTGAAGCTTTTGAAAAAATAGATGCAATTGAACTGTGCCCGCTCACAAGAGACCTCTCCGAAGTTTTAAAATGGCAAAAAGAGACATTGGACAAAGCTGAAAACGATCAAAAAACGAAGATCAACTATTTCATCTTTAGTGATTTTCAAAAAGGAAAAAAGAAAACCTTCGACGCGAAAAAAGACAACATTACGTATTATCCAACCCGAATGGTGCCTGAACAAAAATCGAATGTTTACATCGACTCTGTTTGGTTCACGTCCCCGATTCATAAAGTAGGCCAGAATAAAGAACTGAACATTCGCGTTGTCAATATGAACGATGAGGACATAGAAAATCTTGAACTGTCAATCAACATTGATTCGTATGCCAAGACTGTTTTCATTAATGCTCCAAAAAAACAAAAAACATCGACTTCTGTTTCTTACTCGGACAAAACGGTTGGATACAAGTCGGGGAAAATCAATGTAGCAGACGAACATGTTTTCTTTGACGATACCTATTTCATTTCGTATGAAGTTCAAGAGTTCAGCCGTGTGTTGGTCATTGACGGAAAAGACGCCATCACAGGAACAGCGCTTATCTACGAATTGAATGATTTCTACAAATCGAGATCGAAGGACATCACAGCAATCACAAAAGAAGATTTTGAAGCACAAGATTTAATTGTCATCAATGGCGCCAATGAAATCTCTTCTGGACTGAACAATTACCTGAATGAATTCATAAAAGCAGGAGGTTCTGTTGCATTGCTCCCCGGTAAAACGCCAAACAAAAGTGACTGGAATCGCTTTCTAAGTGACGCAAAGCTTCCATTGATTGGAAACTCTGTCTCTTCAGGGAACAAAATACAAAGCTTGAATTACGCGGATCCTTTTTATGATGGAGTATTCGAAGAGGAACCTAAAAGCCTGAACCTACCAAGTGTTTCTAAAACATTCAGAGCAGTCAAGTCAAACACAAGATCGACAGACTTGATTACACTTCAGAATGGACTTCCATTGCTGTCTTACACAAGATCAACTGGAAATATCTTCATGTTCTACAGTTCAGTGCACGAAGATTTTGGTAATTTTTCAAGAGACGCCCTCTTCACAACCGTTCTTCTTCGATCCGCAGAATTGGCAAAAAGAAAACAACCTATTTCTCTAACGATTGGAAGCGATTCTCAGTATCCGGTTTACAAGAAAATAACAGGAGACAACGTGATCCATATTACGGGCAACGACGTTGACTTCATCCCACAACGCTCTGAAATATCCGGTGTAAACTACCTAACACTAAACAAGCTTGATAACTATTCGCAATTGTTTGCTGGAAATTACAAAATCGAATCTGAAAGCACGATTGGCGCATTGAGCCTGAACTACAACAGATCAGAATCGAAATTGAACTATTATTCAAACGAAGATATAGACAAGATTTTTGAAGGAAGTAATTACCAATACAATGAAATAAGCAGCGACAGCGAATTGTCAACATCGAACATTGACAAACCGTTTAGCTATTGGAAACTTTGTATTGTTTTAACCCTTATTTTTGTACTCGGTGAAATGTTACTGGTACGATTACTTAAATAGATAAGATCAGATGAAGATTCTAATCAAGCAAGCGAAAATTATCAATAAGGACTCCGAATTCCACGGTAAAACAATGGATCTACTTGTAGAAGACGGAAACATTGTTAACATCAATTCCAACATTACAGACAACGACGCAACCCTTATTGAACATGACAATCTGCATGCTTCAATGGGTTGGGCAGATTTAAAAGTCGACTTGTGCGACCCTGGAATGGAACACAAAGAAACAATCGAGACAGGTCTTGATGCTGCTGCTTTTGGAGGATACACACATGTGGGAATCTTACCGGGAACAACGCCTGTAATCGACGGGAAAAGCCAAATTCAATACATTCAACGCAAATCAGAGTTCCACGTTTGTGAAGCGCATCCAATTGGAGCCATGACGCTTGGAATGAAAGGTGAAAATCTTTCTGAAATGTACGACATGAACCAACACGGAGTTCAATTGTTCTCCGACGACCTTGTTCCTTGCAACTCAGGAATCATGTATAGAGCCCTTCTCTACTCTCGAAATTTCGGAGGAACCGTTGTGGCCTTCTCAAGAAACAAATCCATCGCTGGAAACGGAATGGTGAATGAAGGAATGGCTTCGACCAAAACAGGATTGAAGTCTGACGCATCCATTGCTGAGATCATAGAAATTGAAAGAAACATTCGCTTAGCGGAATACACAGAAGGGAAAATTCATTTCACTGGCGTATCAACTGCGGAAGGCGTTCGAATTATAAAAGAAGGGAAAGCAAAAGGCTTAAACATCACTGCTGACGTTCATGCGATTAACTTAATCTACAACGAAGAGGCGGTTCTCGGTTTTGACACGCACTTTAAAGTAATGCCTCCACTTCGATTCGAAGAAGATAGAAAAGCACTCTGGGCAGGACTGAAAGACGGTAGCATCGACTGTATCGTTTCTGACCACAGACCGCACGACAAAGAAGAAAAGGACATTGAATTTGACATGGCTGAATTTGGAAACATTGGACTGCAATCAACATTTGCTAGTTTGAGCTTGGCTCCAGAATTCAACCTTGAAGTTGTGGTCAATGCATTATCGACAAATGCGAGAGCGACACTGGGACTTGAAAACCAGTCAATTGAAATAGGAACTAATGCTGATATCACTTTGTTTCAGCCTGACAAAGAATGGACGCTAGAGAAAAAAGACATCTTCTCAAATACCTTGAACACCCCGTATGTGGATAAACAACTAACGGGATTCGTTGTTGGAGTAATTAATAAAAGTAAATTAGCCATCAAATAATCAAGGTATGGCCACAAAGGGAAGTTTCATCAAGCAGTTTTTTAAAGATCGACAGATGGTTGGTTCAGTTACGCCAAGCACTCGCTTTCTAGGTAGAAAAATGCTCGAAAACATTGACTTTGATAAGGCCAAAGTGATTATTGAACTGGGACCGGGAAACGGCATTTTCACTGATCTTATGCTAGAGAAAATGGCTCCAGATGCAAAATTGATTGTTCTTGAATTGAACGATGAATTTTACGAATCACTTGCGGGTAGAATAACAGATCCAAGAGCGCAAATTGTACATGATTCAGCAGAGTTTATTGAAAAATATATTGCTGAAGGCTCAAAAGTAGATTGCGTGGTATCTTCCCTTCCCCTTATGGTATTGCCGGAAGAGGTTCGTATTAATATTGTAAAGATTTCTCATGATATCTTAAAGCCAGAAGGTCTTTACATGCAATTTCAATACTCCTTGCAATCTAAAAAGTTGTTGGAATCAGTTTTCAGTAGCGTTTCTGTGAAATTCACGATCAAGAACTTTCCACCGGCATTTGTTTACACATGTCGCAAAGCCTAAATTCCAAAAGCTATTTCGCGCTTTATAAGCCGTATGGTTACTTAAGCCAATTTTCGGGTGAATCCAATGATAAATTATTGGGCGAACTTTACGATTTCCCGAAAGACGTCTACTCTATCGGCCGTTTGGACAAAGACAGTGAGGGCTTGCTTTTACTAACGAACGACAACCGTTACAAAACACGATTGCTTGATCCTGACAGCGAAAAAGAAAAAACGTACTGGGTTCAAATTGAAGGCGAAATTAGCGACAGAGCTTTGTTCGAATTGCAAGAAGGAACAATTACCATTGCGCACAAAGGAAGGAACCACAGAGTAAAAAAAGCCGTTTGCGAGAAGATTGAAACTCCGAATCTTCCAGATAGAGATCCGCCAATCAGAGTGCGAGCGAACATTCCAACGAGCTGGATTCAACTTTCAATTACAGAAGGGAAAAATAGACAGGTTCGAAAAATGACAGCTGCAGTTGGCTTCCCTACCCTTCGATTAATTCGTGTTTCCTTCGAGAATCAAGAATTGGACAATTTAGCGCCAGGACAAGTCCGAGAATTTCAACCGTAGAATAGACAGGACACACCGTTCAGGAGTTTACCATTTATTTGGTATACAATTTGCCTATATTAAAGTAACTCAAAAATTAACTGTTATGATTACTTCAATAGAAATAGCCAAAATCCTTAGGGCACAGAAATCAAAAAAGGGCCAACGAACCTCAAGCTTCGATTCAGCATTGATTGGATTGGGAATACACTTGAAGAATAAAAAGAAGGTTTTTATAAAGAAATAGAATTCAAAGACTAATCACCTCCACCACTAGAAATTGTCTTGGGCATTTTCTTCTTATCGAATTTCCCGAACTTGTAGGACAACGTTAAATAAACACGTCTACTTAACCACTTGAATTCCATATCCTGGGTTACGCCATCTCGATCCAATTGAATCGTAGTATTCATTGTATTGAACAGGTCCGTTACTCGAGTTCCAATGGATAGTTTGTTCTTAAACAGTCTCTTTTCGAAAGCCAATCCAACAACATTTCCTCTTTGAAAAATCCCTTGTGGCGTAACTCTTGGAGCGTTGTATTTTGCTGTTATACCAAAACTCGCAGTCTTTTTCCAGAAATCCACATTCCCTGCGTATTTCACGCCCCAATTCAATCCATCGTTGTTCCAATCTGCATTCGGATCAGAATTCGTGTAATCAATGTAATTCCCATTGAACGAAATGGTGTTCTTCATCCATTTAAAAGGCTTGTAGATCAAAATCAACTCCAATCCTGTACTGACACTTTTATCAATGTTTGCGTACGTTACAAACCCCGTATTGTCCTCTCGATAGTACTTCACTCGGTTAATTACATCCCTTGTTCTTCTATGGAATAAACTCGTAGAAACGATTACTTTTTTACCGGTGTAAGAATAGCTAAAATCATACGAATTGATGTATTCTGGTTGTAATTCAGGATTTCCACCCCTCAAGTTAAACGGATCTGAATAACTCACAAACGGATTCAATTGACGCGATCTTGGCCTGTTAATTCGTCTGCTGTAGCTCAATCCAAATTCAGATTTCTTATTCACTTCGTATTTTAAATGCGCTGAAGGAAAGAGATTGATGTATGTACTTCTATAATTCGTATCCGATGAAATTAATTGAGGATTTTGGATCGCGTATTCCCCTCTAAGACCGCCTTGGTATTTGAACTTGCCCAATTCTTGTCCAAAAATGAAATAGGTGCTGTATTCGCTTCCTGAATATAAATATTGAAAATTGGCCAAAGTATCTTCGTTGAACAATCCACTCAATGTATCCAATGTTTCTGAATACGTATCAATGTCCTCGTTTCTGATAATCATTTTGGCTCCAGCTTCAATTCGCGCATTGATCTTTTTCAAGATGTAGCTGTAATCCGTCTGAGCCGTCGTTATTGAATTCACTTGAACATTCTCCAATTGCTGATTCAAGGGGCTTAACGTACTTAGAACATCAAGATCATCGTAGTAAAGCTCTTCGTAAATGCCGACCACACTTCTTTCACCAAATGATTGATATGCAGATAGTGACCACTCGCCCACCTGCTCTTTGAATTTCAGTGTATAATTCAAATTAAAGTCAATATTTCTATTACTGCGTGGCTCAGTTGATTCTCGGTCCCATTTATTGTAAAGAGCACCGTCACCGTCAAACAATTCATTTTTCAAAGCTCCAAAACGATCTCGTTTTCCAATGGAAGCAGTTGCAGAAACGCCTATTACATTTCGTTCGTTGACCTGAAAATCGGTTCCAAGAACCAATGAATTCCCTTGTCTCAAATCTGTACCTGCTCTTCGTTGAGAAAGATAAATGGAACTGTCGGCTTTAACTTCTCGGTTCAAATCACTTGAAAAATCTCTAAAACCTTCGTAATAATTGAACGAATAGTTGATATAGCTATTGAATTTTGCGTTTCTATAGCTCAATGCAAAATTCCCTTCGAACTGATTCCCAGTCGCTGCAGTTGCCGAAACAATTCCATTGAATCCCTTCAACTTGTTCTTTTTCATTACAATATTGATAATTCCAGAAGTCCCATCAGGATCGTACTTTGCCGAAGGATTTGTAACAACTTCAACGCGCTCAATAGAATTTGCGGGCAATGAATTCAATAAATTCTGTCCATCCCCTAAAACCAATCCACTCGGACGGCCGTCAATTAAAATCGTGACATTCCCATCGCCTCTTAAGCTAATATTTCCGTCTTGATCCACTTCTATCGAAGGAATGTTGTTCAGAACATCGTTTACGGTTCCACCTCGTACCGTGATATCGTCTTGAACTTTATAAATCTTCTTGTCAATCCCTGCTTTCAATACATCCAAAGAACCTGTTGCAATAACACCTTCGAGCTCTAAAGTCTTATCTACTTCTAATTGAATCGAACCTAAATCTCTTAGCGGAGACTTATCAACGACTAAAGGATCAATGGAATACGTTTCAAAATTGGAAAATGAAATCTTGACATAGTAGTTTCCTGGTTCAACACCTTCCAAGCGAAATCGACCGTTTTCTGAAGTGTAAATCCCGTGAGCTACTGTTGAATCTTTGGCTTTAAATATTCGAATTGATGCAAATTCAAGCGGTCCATCTTCATCGACAACTTTACCGGTAATGACTTGAGAACTAACTATAAATGAAGAAATAACAAATAGAGAAATTAAAAATCCTCTCATTTTTATACAAATTTGAATTCTACGGAATCACGTAGCATTTTGGCGACAGGACACTTCCCTGAAATTACCTTTAAGCGTTCAATTTGATCTTCAGCGAGATCGCCTTGAAACACAATTGATTTTTCGATAATCGTTTTTTCGGCCTTCTCTCCTATTTTTAAGGAAATCGTAGCGCCTTGAAAATCCCATTCTTTTCGATTGGCATACATTCTCATTGTAATCAACTTACAACTTGCCAATGAAGACAATAACAACTCGTTTGGAATTGGTCCTAAGTCAGTCCCTCCAATCGATTCAGGCTCATCGCTCTTCCAAGTATGACCTCTACTTTCGTTCTCTACGAGATAGCCCTCTTTTAAAGAAGCCGTCATTCTAACTTCTAGCACTGTCTCTCATTTTGTCCAGTAAATCACTCAATGTATTGGCTTCATCATCCGTCAATTGGCCACCTATCATGTTTGAGCCGAGCTCGTCGTGCTTAACATCTATCTTGGCAAGCAACTCCAAACCATCTTTCGTAATTTTTACATAAACGACTCTTCGGTCTTCGCTGCAACGCTCTCTCGATATTAATTCTTTGACAATTAGCTTGTCCATCAAACGCGTTGTGTTTGGAGACTTTTCAATCATCCGTTCTTTAACTGTATTCACAGCAATTGAATCACCAGCGCCTCTCAAGATTCTTAAAATGTTGAATTGCGCCATTGACAACCCAAATTCAGACATATAAGCATTCTGGATTGTCGCGAAAAAATTAGACGTATATCTAACATTGATAGACGCCTTTAGTTGCGGTGATTTAAACTTCGATTTTATTTCATCATCAATTCTCATACTGCAAAAGTACATACCATGGTATTATATTCAAAGTTTTTGGAGCAATATTCGATCAAATAGCCTCATTATTCTTTGAGATGGGCGATTAACACAATGAATTGGCCATAATTCTTTCAAATTAAGGGAATTAGTATATTTACTGCCTAACAAAATTTATGATGAAAAAAACTTTATACTCAATTTTTACCGCAGCAATGTTCCTAGTACTTAGTGGATGTGGTGGTATTGAAGGAGCAGCAGAAGACCATGCAGAAGATCTTTGCAAATGTTTAACTGATGCTGGATTAGACAATTCCTTAAGTATCCTTAGTCTTCAGGACAGAAGCTTCATGAGGGATATGGAGGATAAAATGGAAAATGAAGTTCCAACTTGTGCACTCAAAGTGTTCCGTAAGATCGAGCAGGACTTGGATGACATGAGTAAAAATCAGAAAAAGGAATACACAAAAGCTTTCTTAAAAGCGTGCATAGACACTGATTGTTCAGATATCGCATTGAGTCTAATCCCTTATGATATGATGGGAATGGGATTGAACGAAGCCGAAAGTCAATTGAAGCGTCAGCGTCGTTATAGAGAAGAATATAACAGCTATGAAGAAGAAAACATTGAAGATTATGATGATTTAGAAGACCTATTCCGTTAATCTACAACCATTTAATTTCAATAGTACTAAGTGGAGTTCCTTTTTGGAATTCCACTTTTATTTTGTGCGTACCTGGAAGAAAACTAACAAAATTCTCACTAAACTTTACTCCCGCTTGATCTACAATCAACCAAGCATCTTGAATAAACTTCTTATTCGTTACAATCGCTATAGCCGTCCCTGATTCAGAGTCCATACTTTCAAACTCCACTGTTACATCTTCTTTAGAAGCCTTTTTATAGTCCTTCGGAAGGTGATCAAATGACCTTTTGTGCTCAATACCTAAATGATCTTTCCACGTAAAAACCAAGTGCGCATTCTTCCCTCGGCATTTCTCATTCAATTCTTTAATATCCAATTCAAAGGAATTTTGGCCTTTAACATCAAGGTCAAACACTTCTTGTGTCACTTCCTCCCCTTTTAAATTAATGATCTGGCACACCACTTGACAATCGAAAGTAGCCTCAACCCCAGAAACCAAGTAATAATCAATATCATCAAGGTCATTGTACTTCGCAACTACAGCAACTTCTTCGTAATCATCTTTGATTCTATACTGAAGCGCTTTCCAATTGCCGAAATAATCCAAACTCGACCACGAGGGCGCTGGCCAACAATCGTTGATTTGCCAATACAATGTTCCTCCACATCGAGGAGCGTCAATCCTGTGTCCTGCAACAGCCATACTAACCGCCATGGCTTGCGTTAACTGAGAATAGTAAATGAAATCTTCAAATGTTTCCGGAGTACCATACAGCTTTTTAGCATGCTTAAGAATCATATTGTTCCCAACATAACTCTTTTGATGGTGCTTCATTACGTCAGATGACAAATCCCAATCTTTCTTCTCTGCAAAAGTAGATATAGTCGTGTATTCAGGAAAGCTCTGAAAACCATATTCAGCGTTAAACCGCCCGATTTTCTTTCCGAAATCTTGAATTGGATCATTTCCATGCCATACGCCCCAATAATGCTGAGAACCATGGTTGTACAAATCCGTCTTTCCCCAATTGCTCAATGGCGATGTATGGATATAAGGAACGTTTGTGTGCTTTCCAATGATTTCAGGTGCTACTTCCTTGAACAGGCGATCGTAAGACCGTTCTATCTCTTTAGCACTTTTGCCATATAGCCCATACTTTATTTGAAACCCCCAATTTCCCCAAGCGACTTCAACCTCATTGTTCCCGTTGAATTGAACGACACTTGCATGTCCTGCAATTCGAGGAACTTGGTACTCAAATTCCTCAGAAACATTTGCAATAAATTTATCATCTCCGGGATACATTGCACAGGCAAACATTAAATCTTGCCAGACCATAATTCCAAGCCGATCACACGTCTCAAAAAAGATCTCATCGGGATAATATCCGCCACCCCAAACCCGTATCATATTGAAGTTTGAAAGGGCCATATCTTCAACTAGTTTTTCGATGTCTTCATCCTTAACTCTGGCAGGAAAAATGTCTTGTGGAATATAGTCTCCACCCTTGCAAAAAATGCGTTGTCCGTTGATCTTAAAATAATAACTTGTACCCCATTCATCTTTCTCTTGAATCAATTCAGAAGTCTTAATCCCAAACTTAAACTCAGACTCTTCAATCATCTGTTTTTCAGAACCAAAAACAACAGCTTCAGTAGTGTATAAATATTGTTCTCCATGTCCTTTCGGCCACCATAACTTAGGGTCTTTTATAACTACAACCCTCTTAATTACATTGCCCTTTGAAGAATGGAGACTAGATGTAAAAAGTGTGCCGTCGAGCTCATATTCCTTATCGTTTTTCACGGCCAATTCAACCATAAACTCTACGGTTGCTTCATCCTTTTTAACTTCTAGAATTTTAACCCCTTTGTTTACAATTCGATTGTCGTCATACGTGTACAAAGTTGCTGGCTTATTGAACCCAATTGTATTCAATCGAAGTGCCCAATCCCAACCAAATTGGTACTGAGGTTTTCTCGTATATGGAGCAATTGCAACATCATGAACGTCATTTGGCGCAGGCAATTTATAATCCGCATTTTTCCACATATCAGCGTGGTACATAACTGGCGGTGTAATCACAACCGTTATTTCATTTACGCCTTCCTTCAAATAGTCCTTAACCTGCACTGAATGAGGAATAAATGCATTTGCTGATTCCATTACAAGTGAGTCGTTTACATACACTTTACCATAAGTATCGATCGATCCGAAACAAAGCTCATTGTATTCGTAATCAAGGTCTAGTTGTTCAACCACAAGAATCGATTTAAACTCCCATATATGCTCTTCAAACCAGCCGAATTTGTTCTCGTTTGCACCAAAAAATGGATCGGGCATTTCACCAGTTGCAATCAAAGCCTCTTGAACAGAACCTTTCTTCCCCAATTCCATCCATACGGATTTCTTAGGATGGAAAAAAGTCCATTCCAATTCTACATTATTTTGTGCAAGTGCGCTAAATCCCATTACTGTGGCGAATATGAATAGTATTTGTCTCATGAATCAATCCCAATTTCTATCAAAACTAGCATCTACTAGATTATTTCCTTTCTTCGTGTGCGCGGCGTAGTTGAATCCGTAATAAACCGAGTGAGCGCCTACGTTTCCAAACTTGTCCAGCGCCAAGAATCCAACTTGCAATCCCGTCAAGTCTTCGTGCTTTTGAACGATTCTTTCAACAGCCATTTCACAGGCCTTCTGCGCAGACTTACCTTGTCTCATTAATTCAACAACCGTGTGGCTTCCAGCAATTCGAATAACCGCTTCACCCATTCCAGTAGCACAAGCCGCTCCAACTTCATTGTCTACGAAAAGCCCAGCACCAATTATTGGTGAGTCACCTACTCTACCCGGCATTTTATACCCCCAGCCGCTCGTTGTGCAAGATCCGCTTAAGTTACCATTCGCATCAAGCGCCAACATTCCAATTGTGTCGTGGTTTTCATGGTTGATTACAGGATTTTTGAGTTTTTCTTTCTCTTCCTTCTTCCAATCTTTCCAGTCTTTTTTAACCTCCTTCAATGGAGTCTTTGTTTTATTAAATCCTTGTTCCAGAGCGAATTCTCGTGCTCCATCTCCAACAAGCATAACATGCGGAGTCTCTTCCATCACCTTACGTGCAACGGAAATTGGATGGTCAATTCCTTCCAAGCATGCCACGGCTCCACATTTCGAATTGTGATCCATTATGCACGCATCAAGCGTCACATGTCCATCGCTATCTGGTCTTCCGCCAATTCCAACGCTTCGATTCGTAATATCAGCTTCAGTTACTTTAACGCCATTTTCAACAGCATCTAACGCTGCTCCACCTGATGAAATAACTTTCCAGGCTTCATCATTGGCTTCCAATCCGTGTTTCCATGTTGAAATCACAATGGGTTCCGGTCTCTGCACTCTCATGGTCGATTCTTCCAACAACTCACCTGCTTGAGAAGGCTTAAAAATACTAAGTGCAGCCCCAGCCAATCCTAGCTTAAAAAATGTTCTACGTTTTAAATCGCTCATAAATTAATTTTTCTTTTTTAACTCAGCAGATAACCACTTTTGATACGCATTTGCATTATTAATGTGCTGTCTATCAGAAGCTGTGAAATTATGCTCTCCCGAATAGTCTGGTTTTGCGCACATATAAATATAGTCCACATCCGCTGCATTTAAAACAGCATCGACAACAGAGGCCGGTGTAATACAGATTGGGCCCGGAGGCAATCCAACAATATTATATGTATTGTAATCACAAATAATTTCACGGTGCTTTTTCATCAAGCGTTGAACGCCATCCAATTCATGTCCCCAACAGAATTTAAACGTAGGATCAGATTGCAACTTCTGTCCACGGTTCAAACGATTTAGATATAAAGCTGCAATAATCGGCCATTCTTCTTTTACGCGGCCTTGTTCAGAATAAACAATGCTCGCCAGAGTCGTTACTTTAGATTGAGAACTCAGCCCCAAAGCCTTCATTTTAGCTCTCCGTTCCTCGTTCCAGAACTCCTTGAACTTCCCCGCCATAAAAGCGACAAAACCTTCAGCATCTGTATCGTATGGCATCTGATATTTCTTTGGAAAAAACAACGCTGGAATTTGTTCGGAAGTAAAGCCGTATTTAGCAAGTGTTTTCGGATCAAGTATATAATTGATAATAGACGTACTATCTGCGACAATACACTTGCTAACATTACCACTTAGATCATACACATCTCTGCAAGTATTGAAGATGACATTAACATTCATCTCACTTTTACCTTGACCATTCTCTCCTTTTTGAAATCCTTCAATAAGATCAATCAACTTTGTCCCTGAAAGAATCATATACTTCCCTCCTGCTAAATTTGAGACATCAATATCTTCTTCTTCAACAAGTGTCTTAATAGCCTCAACATCATCGATAACCCCTTCTTGTTCAAGTTTGTCCAAGAGCACTTCAAAAGTTGGATCTTCATCCAGTAAAATCCTTGTTTGGCTTGTATTTACGGTACGGCTTACATCACTACCGAACAATGACATCAACTGTTCTCTTTTAAGAAAAGCAACAAATACTAAGCCGACAAGACCAATGAGAACTATTTTTTTAAGCATTTTTCAAATATTAATGTTTGAATATAATCAGCATTATTCAATTGACCGTCTTGCGTTAACGTCTTTTTGGAAAACCCGATCTTTTCAAAGAGTCTTACACTCGACGCATTGTTTTCATGCACCTTTGCTTCGAGCTTATAAATCCCCAACGCATCAACGCAAATTTCTTCTAGAATTTCAATTGATCTAGCAGCCAAACCTTTATTTCGATTCTTTGGATCGGCAATCAAAACACCAACAGATGCTTTTTCCTCTTCAAATGAAATTGAAAATAGATCAACAGCTCCAATTGCAAGGCTATTCTTTCTATTCACAATAATAAACCGAGCTTGCTTCGACGTTTCAATGTCCGCTAAGGAATCTATTAAGGCTATAATTTCTCCAAGGGTATATTTAGAATCTGTAGAACTTACGGACCAATTGGCCTGGTCATTTTCCCATTGCAACAAAAGGCTTGCGTCTGAAGCTTGAACTGGACGTAGAGAAATACCTTCTACGCTAATCATTTTCCAGTTTTCTCAATCGATTGTGAATGTCCTCTACTTTATAATCTTGAATTCCTTTGAAGGTTTCATCAATATTAAAACCAATAACCTTTGAAATTCTCCCAATTGCTGTCAATTCAGCCAAAAGATCCTTTAACATTCTAGCCTCCGGTGCATTTAAAATTGACTTTAGCGGTTTTAGACATGTGACCTCATTTGTAGAAGTCGTTGCGAAACTTTCAAATACCGAAGCTATTTCTTCAACCTTAAGTTGATCATTCAATTCGAAAAGAAGCGTTTTAATTTTCTTACGCTCAACCAATTCAGCTACTTTAAAAATATCGACAGCCTCGTCTTTTCCGTTGGATTTAAGGCTGAAATAACTACCATTCGTAGATATTCCAATATGCGGCGGGATTTTATCGGCATGCCAGACCCAGATATACGTCGGTTCACTTCTGAATTCAGCAGGATCAAAAGGAATAATTTCCGATAATTTAAGATCAAATGACAATACTTCCATCGTATACTTTTAATGCAGGTCCCGATAACCAAATATTCTCGAAACCATTTTCTGTCTTCGTTGCTTCAACACTTAATTCACCACCTTTCGTGACAACTGAAACCGCTCTCAAGCCTTCCGTTTTATTTATCATCACCAATGCGCAAGCGGTTACACCTGTTCCACATGACAATGTTTCATCTTCAACTCCACGTTCATAGGTTTGAACATCAATTTTGTAATCACCCAATGAAGTAATTAGATTAACATTGATCCCAACTTCTTTATACGCGTCTGAATACCGAATTGATTTTCCGAATTCAATAATATCAAGATCTTCTTTCGAATCGATAATTCTCATATAGTGAGGAGAACCAGTATCAGCAACAAAATCACCATTTACAGTTTCGATTTTTGAGACAGGCAACATTTCGAGTCGAACAATTCCTTCATCATTTATTGAAGCAACATGAGGCCCATCGATTGCCATGAATGACGTTTTGTCTTCTAACAACCCAAGTGATTTTGCGAATGACACACTACAACGTGCTCCATTCCCACAAAAACTTTGAGTTCCATCTGCGTTGTAATACTCGACTTCAAAATCAGATTCCGAGTGAGAAGAAATCTTGATTAAACCATCAGCTCCTACCCCCATTTTGCGATCGCACAAAAATTGAACCTGGCTGATAGTCAGCGCGCCATAATCTCCATTGATATTATCTATCATAATGAAGTCATTTCCTGTACCCTGATATTTTGAAAAATTCAATTTCATAATTGCTTCGGCAAAGTTAAATTTAATCGACGGATTTCTTGCTCTATGCTTAACAATCTTTAACAGCGCCACCTGATACTAAATTAATTGATTGGCGTTATTATTGTTACTTGCAAACACACATAGAAAATATCGAATTATGAAAAACAACGTGAAAATATTTGGACTCGGCTTATTAGGAGGAATAATCCCTTTGGCGGTATTTATAATTTTAAGCGGAAGCAGTCCGACTGAATCAATAAATGGACCGCATACAGATGTAGCTTTAAAAGCTGATAAAAATGGATTTGTGCACAAGACGGGATTCAATAATATAAGTCCAGTTGGCGCTCAAGATTTTGTAGACGCTTCTGAAAGCTCGGTAAACTCGGTTGTACACATTACGACCTTGGTTGTCCAAACGTCTTTCCAAAGAGATCCATTCTATGAGTTCTTTTATGGTCCAGGTTCTGGAGGACAAGAATTTGAACAAAGAGGGCAAGCGTCGGGTTCAGGTGTTATTATAACTGATGACGGCTACATTGTAACGAACAACCACGTGATTGAAAGTGCAAGTGAAATTGAAGTTACATTGAATGACAATAGAAAGTACAAGGCGACAGTTGTTGGAGCAGATCCATCAACGGATATAGCAGTTCTTAAAATTGAAGAAAAGAACTTGCAAGCCCTTCCTCTTGGAAACAGTGATAATTTAAAGATTGGTGAATGGGTATTGGCAGTAGGAAACCCATTCAACTTAACATCAACGGTAACTGCAGGAATTGTTTCTGCAAAGGCTAGAAACATTGACTTGTTGGCAGCAAGAAAAGGAGCGGATGTTCCTATAGAATCTTTTATCCAAACAGATGCAGCGGTAAACCCTGGAAACAGCGGCGGTGCATTGGTGAACACTAGAGGTGAATTGGTAGGGATAAACACAGCGATAGCTTCACAAACAGGAAGTTATGCAGGATATTCATTTGCCGTTCCTGTGAACTTAGTCCAGAAAGTAATGCGTGATTTGATTGATTATGGGATTGTTCAACGTGGATATCTTGGCGTTCAAATTTCTGATATCACACAGGAAATTAAAGAGCAAATGAAACTTACAAACCTGAACGGTGTTTATGTTGCCGGTCTTGTGGAAAACGGAAGTGCATCAAAAGGAGGAATTAAGGAAGGTGACGTGATTTTAAAAATTGGAACGAAATCGGTAAATTCCGTAGCATCACTTCAAGAGGAAGTAGGAAAAAGACGTCCTGGTGATGTATTATCTGTAACGATTCGAAATTCTTCTGGTTATGAATCCGTTAAGGAAATCGTTTTAAGAAATAAGGACGGAGAAACGAAACTTGTAACAAAGGCTGAAGTGAATAAAAATGTAGCACTTGGCGCAACTTTTGCAGAGTTAACGAGTAAAGAAAAGAAGGAGCTTAATATTTCAAGTGGTGTAAAAATTACTTCGCTGAATGCGGGAAAGCTAAAATCGCTTGGAATCCAGCAGGGAATGATCATTACTAAGATCAATAATGAGTCAGTAGAAACAGTAGAACAATTAACAAATAAATTAAACAGTGCGAACAAAGGCATACTGTTAGAAGTCATGACGGAAAGTGGCAAAAAAGATTACATAGGATTCGGCTTGTAAATCACGTATTTAAGGCATGATTTTTGAGTTAGGAAAAAGTTAATAAATTGTAATCTTTTTTTTGGATACCACTGTCTTTTCGTTGTATCTTTGCAGTCGCATTTAGCGCAAACTAAATTGAGCAAGGAAGAGTATGAGACAACTTAAAATTACGAAGTCAATTACCAATCGTGAGAGCCAGTCACTAGACAAGTACTTACAAGACATTGGTAAAGAAGAGTTGATTACCGCGGAAGAAGAAGTAGAATTAGCCAGAAAAATCAAGAAGGGCGACCAATTGGCCCTTGAAAAACTCACAAGAGCTAACCTTCGATTCGTTGTATCTGTTGCAAAGCAATACCAAAATCAAGGATTAACGTTACCCGATTTAATTAATGAGGGGAACTTAGGTCTTATTAAGGCAGCACAAAAATTTGATGAAACTCGTGGATTCAAATTTATATCTTATGCTGTATGGTGGATTCGTCAATCAATCTTGCAAGCTTTGGCTGAGCAAGCACGTATTGTACGTCTTCCGTTGAACCAAGTAGGATCATTAAACAAAATCAATAAGGCGTTTTCTCGCCTTGAGCAGGAATTTGAAAGACCACCGTCAGCTGAAGAGTTGGCAGAGGCACTTGAAGTACCTGAAGATAAAATTAAAGAAAGCTTAAACGTTTCTGGACGTCACGTATCTATGGATGCTCCCCTATCAACTTCGGAAGATGGAGGTACATTAATGGATGTAATGGCTAACAATGATTCGCCAAAAGCAGATCACGCATTAATGGCTGAGTCGCTTCAAAAAGAAATTGAGCGCTCACTTAGTACATTAACAGACAAAGAACGTGAGATCATTCGTTTGTTCTTCGGAATTGGAATGAACCACGGTTTGACTCTAGAAGAGATTGGTGCCAAGTTTAATTTAACACGCGAACGTGTGAGGCAAATTAAAGAGAAGGCGATTCGCCGCTTGAGACACACTTCGAGAAACAAACTACTGAAAGCTTATTTAGGATAAGATTAAAAGCTGCCCACTAACGGGCGGCTTTTTTTTATGAAAATTATTTTATAATCAACAATTTAAAGTACACATGGAAACTGCATTAGATTACGAAAAAGAGTTAAAGTCGCACATTGAACGAGAAAGAGCGGCAGTCAAACTTTCTAGTGTTATAGGAGAATTACTTTACGACAAAGGGATCGAATTGGTATTCTTCAGAAACCACCTTAATGATGTTACGGTTGCTGAAGTTCTTAAGCTTCACACGTATTCTAAAAAGGTAGTGAACAAACCTGTAGATATTTTTACGAGTCTTGCACTTGCTCAAGAGATCTCAAGTATGGATCTCGCTCCGGCTAAATTGGATATTGGAAAATTAGCTTCTGAATGGTTAAGCGAAGAAGCAAATTTTGATTCTAAATCTGAATTCCTGAAAAGTAAGTTGGCTGGATTTGAATCTGCAAACGCTGTAGCCTTCGAGCCTAGAGACGTTGTCTTATACGGATTCGGTAGAATTGGACGTTTGGCTGCTAGAGAATTAATCAAACAAGCTGGTAAAGGGCAACAATTGAGATTGAGAGGAATTGTTACGCGTAGCAATGCAGAAGCTGATTTGATCAAGCGTGCTGCTCTTCTTAAAAATGATTCTGTTCATGGAGCATTTGATGGAACTGTTTTTGTTGATGCTGAAAAAGAAGCTTTAATCATCAATGGACAAATCGTTAAAATGATTTGCGCTAAGAATCCAGAGGATATTGATTATACTCAATACGGAATTAGCAACGCATTGATTATTGATAACACTGGAGTTTTCACAGACCGTGAGGCTTTGTCAAGACACTTGCAAGCAAAAGGATCTTCAAGAGTTCTTTTAACTGCCCCTGGAAAAGAGATTCCTAACATTGTTTATGGAATCAATCAAGGTGAGTTGGATCTTGACACTGAAAAGATTTACTCGGCGGCATCTTGTACTACAAATGCAATTTCTCCTGTTTTAAAAGTCATTAACGATAAATACGGAGTTGTTAAAGGACACATTGAAACAGTTCACGCATATACCAATGACCAAAACTTATTGGATAACATGCACAAGAAACCAAGAAGAGGTCGTTCTGCTGCAATTAACATGGTTATTACATCGACTGGCGCTGGAAATGCGGTAACGAAAGTGATTCCAGACTTGAAAGATAAATTGACAGCAAACGCAGTTCGTGTTCCTACTCCAAACGGATCTTTAGCTATTCTTAATATTGAATTGGGTAAAGAAACGTCTGTGGAAGAATTAAATGCAGCAATGAAAGATGCAGCACTTAATGGAGAGTTGATCAATCAAATCTATTATGCAACTGATCCAGAATTGGTTTCAAATGATATTATCGGAAACACATGTTGTTCGGTATTTGATTCAAATGCAACAATCGTTTCTAAAGACGGAAAGAGCTGCGTGATCTACGCTTGGTACGATAACGAGTTCGGATATACGAAACAAGTGATCCGAATGGCGAAGTACATTACTAAAGTAAGAAGAGCGATTTATTACTAGTCAACTACTCGAATGCTTTCGCTATTTAGAATAGCGTATTATTAGATATCAAAAAGAGTCTCGATCGTGTATCGAGACTCTTTTTTTTAAAACTAAAACTAAGTTTGTACTTCCTGTACACTTGGTTAATGCTTCTGCAGAAATAAGTAACAGTTTCCGTACCATTAATTCTTTTTTCCCTTAAGTTTTCCTGAAAGGATATATCTCACGAGATCTTTAATTAACTCAACGCTAATTCTTATAAAGAAAAATGGGTGCAACACCAAAGCGTTGCACCCATTTTTTTTTTATGAATTTAGTTTTGTACTGACAGTCTTTTACTCATCAATCCAGTAGCTGAACTAATACGAACCGTGTACAATCCATCAGCGAAATCAGCAATTGAAAGGTCATGTGTTGTTCTTCCCGCATCAACATTTAACAATGTAGAAGTGTAAACAATTTGACCTATTGCATTCATTACTTCAATTGTATAATCTTCATTAACTGTAGCTTGAAATGCAACTGTAGCTTTTCCATATGCTGGATTTGGGTAAATTTTAGCAGAAGAAATTGTCGATTCATTTTCGTTCAAACCAATCAATCCAACTTCAGCATATCCTGCTTGCATCACTTCCGAGTTAAATAAAGTTTGAACCCAAACTGCAACACCAAGATCTGAAAACTCTTCAACGGAGTGCTGTGTAGTATGATCAATTGGACTCAAAGCATTTGCCGGAAGTATGTAATTTCCATTAAATGTATATACTTCTGTCCAATCGAATGTTTCCCCAGCTTGCATTGGTGACATCACCTTTCCTGATTCATTTGGAAGCATTTTTTTCATTACGTGCTCAAAAGAAGTTTCACCATTCGATGCTGTGTTGTTCAACGTTTGGTATTCAAAAACGGCCATATACAATCTCCATCCTGGAGGTGTATCTTCCAAAACTGTTACACTTGCTTGAACTGTAATTGTTTTCGCTGCTTCATCCACTTCGTAATATGCTTCAATTGTAGCTCTTGGAGCAACAGCATACGCACTCGTTAAATGACCTTGTGTTAAACTTCCCGTATTCACTTCGAAAGTTCCATCCACTTCTGACGTTGGAACACCACTGACACCGTAAACACCCCTTCTTTCACCACCTTCTAAAGTATAATATGGATCTCCGTTTCCAGGCCAAGACATTTGGTACTTCAAAGACACTGATTTATCGTCATTCTGAGAATCAGCTAAAATCCCTTCTAGATTAATGTTACCACCTACACATGGTCCACAAGAAGACGAAGTAAATGTTTCAACAAGAGATACGCGCTCTTGGGCATAAGTTGAAGCCGATAAAATTAAGGCCAGAACTACTAAGTAATTTTTTTTCATAATATTATAATAATGTCGTAGACGAATTTACAATTTATTCTATTTAAAAGACGGCCAATATCTCATTCATTCTTGAAATACCAATTGAAATATCTATTAATATTTCAGCGTTTTCTTTTTCTTTCCTATCCTCCCTCTGCTCTCCATGTTTTCAATGTACGGACGAATCACAGGTACTTTACAAGCCGTTTCTCCCATTGACACTTCAACTTTCCCAATGCGATCCCCTGCACTTTTACATGTTTCTGTTAATTCTTGTACGGCTCCTCCAAGGGCAATCACGTATCCATTCATGCAATAACGGACTCTATTTGGTGCGTCTTGAATCTCCTTCTCTATTCTTCCAATCAAAGATTCATGGTATTTTAAATCCAATTCCTCATTCGGAGCAAATCCAAAGTGACAATTCATAGCAGCCCAACCCGCTTCCATAAGTTTCTCATTGCCACTATCAATCCATTCCTTTGTAATTTCAATACAATCTGGTCGTTCCGCGACATTCCAAGCAACAGCATATTCGGATATCATGTACCAACCTGCAGCCAAAGCCCAATCCTCTAAACCTTTTTTAGAAAACTCAGACGGCACTGCGATTATCCCAGCCAAATATTGCGCATCAGAATTTCCAGTATTGTATAACTCAAGGGCCAATTCATGATTTCCCTTCAGCTTTTTAATCAAAGGCTTCAAGTCTGCTACTTTAACACCATAAAATCCTTCAGGTGCTCCGTGTTTCGTATAAATACTGCGTGTTTGTTCACTCCCCTTGCTTTCAAGGTAGTTCATGACTTCTTGGATCTTCATAAAAATGATTTAGATACTTATTCCCTCTGCTCTCAAGCAATCTCTTACTTTCTTCTCGTGTTTAGCACGATCTTCGGGTGTCTGGTTTGGATTTTGTGCTAAAAAGGCTTTGCACTTGGCATCGATGACATCAAATCTTAACGACAACTTGTCGAAAGCTTCATCAGAAAGCTCTTTCATGAATGCCTTATTGATAGAGTCATTTTTTATAACACATGTGCAAAAATCCCATTGCTGACCATGCTTTTTCTCTATTTCCGCTAAATTTTTCAAAAACTCTCCACGATCTTCAGGGCTGATCAAAGACATATCCATCTCAGATGTGATATGCAAAGAATCTATGGTCGCTGTGATACTATCATCTTCTGTCATCACAACCAGCTCCTTCTTCTTTTTATGACTAGAACCTTTCGATTCATCACCACAACTGGATACGATCAATAACAACGACAGGAAAGCGAATGTAATTTTCAAAGTTTAGTTTTAAATCTTAAACAAGGTGGTAGACCTATATCGTGTAAAAATAGCATTTTATGTTAAAAAATTGGTCTTTAGTCGAAGCAAATTTTCAACGGCACATATAACACGAACAAAATCGGTTTAGTAAGAGTCAAAAAAAAATCCCTCCAGAGAAATCTCTAGAGGGATTTATTAACCTTAAAGGGTTCTTATTTCTTTTCCAATGAATCTTCAGGCGCGCTAGAAACGGCTGTTTTGTCCATTCTTAACTTCCCGCTTTCAGTAGAAATTAAAATTGTTGATTCATCAACTGAAAGGATTTTTCCGTGAATTCCACCGATAGTAACAATTTTGTTACCTGGCGCTAAATTTTCGCGGAATGCCTTAAGCTCTTTTTGTTTTTTCTGTTGTGGTCTCATCATGAAGAAGTAGAATACTACTACCATCAGAAGAATCAATATTACATTCATCATTGTCTCTCTTTTTATTTACTATTTATTCATTACCAAGCCTTTGATCTTCAATTGCGTAACTGAAGGACTTGTGTTAGCTGTGACATTCACGTGTTTGGTCAAAATACCTGTACCCAATCTGTCCGTATTAACGGTTGCAGTAATTACATCCGACTCTCCTGGTGCAATTGGCTTCTCTGGATAAGAAGAAACAGTACAAGAACATGACGGCTTCACACTCGCAAGAATCAACGGATACTTACCAGTATTTGTCACTTTAAACTTGGCTGTTATAACTTCACCTTTCATTACTTCTCCAGCATCGAACAGGCGATCAACTTTCATTGTCGTTCTGTTTCCTATTTCCACATCTTCCGTTGTTTCACAAGAAGCGAACATTACAATCAATAATGATAGTGTCAAAAATTTCATCATAATCTTATTCTTTTAAGCCCCGTCCAACTTTTGTAATCAATCCTTCTTTATCCAGACGACCAATTGCCTTATCGAGAACTCCATTAATAAATCCATTACTCTTTGGTGTACTATAGAATTTTGAAATTTCAATGTATTCGTTTAGTGTCACCTTTGTTGGGATATTGTTGAAAATTTGCAATTCAGTAATTGCCATTTTCATTAGGATCACATCCATTTTCGCGATTCTATCCAATTCCCAGTTACTTGTCAATTCATCAATCAATTTTTCATTCTCCACATCCATTGCAATGGTTTTGCGAAGTAATTGTCTGATAAAATCAAGCTCATCTTCCTTATCCTTATACAAAGGTAAAATTTGATTCGCTCCCTCTTCGTTAAAGTTCTTTAAAGTTTTGATAACCATTGTACAAGCCAAATCGATATCATCCATCCAGTGGATACTCTTTTCTTCAAAGAAATCGTAAAGCAAAGGGAAGTTTGCAATCTCTGATTTAAAGACGGCAATAGCAAAAGCCATATCTTCTTCAAATCCTTTTGCATCGTTATTCATGAACTCAAAGTAAGTTTCGCTTTCTCTTAAGTTCAAATACATTTTACGGAACAACTCTTGGTGTTCATCCCCTACCCAATTCACTTTTCTATCTTCAGAGCAAGCTCTTAATTCAGGATGGTCTCCTAAAATAGAAATAAGTTGATTGTCAATGAATTTTGTGTTCGGATTCAATTCTTCATCAGTTGGTCGAATCTTCAATTTAGCATCTTCTAACCTACGTGTTCCTTGAACTTTGAGTTCATCAAAGGACAATAACAGGTACAAATAAAGATCATAAATACGTTCTACCGCTGTCAATAATTCCTTCTCCGAAATAGCGGTATGTCCATCTTTCGATTGGAAATACGCGTACAAGGATTGAAGAACTTTTACTCTTAAGTGTCGTCTATTCAGCATTCGCTTACATTGGAAGTTTAACTTTCCCAATAGAGTCAATACGTTCTTCAGCCATTTTATTGGCAATCTGATATGTCGGAACATTTTCAGATGATGAGCGCTTAACGATATTATGAATTGTTGTGTAAATTTCTTCAGCTTTATTCATTGCCCATTCTGGAGATAAACCTTTTACCTCAGAATAACAATTGATAACGCCACCAGCATTTAATGCAAAATCAGGAGCGTAAATCATCCCTTTCTTCATTACCTCAGTTCCGTGCAATGCTTCTAGTTGAAGTTGATTGTTTGCTGCACCTGCGATAATTGAACATTTCAATTTTGATAGCGTTACATCGTTAATGGTAGCACCAAGCGCACAAGGAGCATAAATATCCATATCGATGTCGTAAATTTCATCCAAACCAACGACTTTAGCGCCGTAAGTATCAGATACTCTTTTCAAAGTTGGTTCGTGGATATCAGTGATATAAACATCAGCTCCTTCTTTCGTAAGTGCTTCAACCAAATATTCACCAACATGTCCAACTCCTTGAACGGCAACTTTCTTACCACTTAAAGAATCAGAACCAAATTGCTCTTTAGCGCAGGCTTTCATTCCAACATACGTTCCATGAGCAGTAACTGGCGAAGGATCTCCACTTTTACCAGGAAGACCAACAACGTGATCCGTTTCCATACTCACCCAAGTCATATCCAATGGATTGATTCCAACATCTTCTGCTGTAATGTACTTGCCAGCCAAGCTATTCACGAACTTTCCGAACCTTCTAAATAAAGCTTCAGATTTCATTGCTCTAGCATCACCAATAATCACCGCTTTACCTCCACCTAAATTCAATCCTGAGATCGAATTCTTGTAAGTCATACCACGAGAAAGACGAAGAACATCATTCAATGCCTCCATTTCGTTTTTATAAGACCACATTCTCGTACCTCCGAGAGCTGGACCTAAAACTGTGTTATGTACTGCGATTATTGCTTTTAAACCTGTGTCGTTATCATTACAGAACAGTAGTTGTTCATGATTGTATTTGCCCATTTGAGCAATTACAGGGTTTTCTGCGAGGTTAGTATCCTCAATATTTTTTACTTCAATCATATCAAAGCGCTAAATTATATCAATCTATTATTTACTTTTACAACGCCATGTAAATAGTGGGGCAAAAATAGGAAATTATCGCATGAAGTCACTCAGCTATCTCAATAAATATTTCATTAAATACAAATGGAGACTGCTATTGGGAGTCTTGTTCATTATCATGACAAACTCAGCCAAAGTTTTAATGCCTCTATATTTTGGTGACATAACTGATGAGTTGAAAAAATGGAACAGCACGTACCACCCTGACGATGTGCTCTATTACGCTTTAAAAGTAGGAGGTATTTACATTCTTCTTTCGCTCGTTGCGGGTATCTTCTTGTTCCTAACGAGACAAACGATAATAATAATCTCCCGATATATTGAGTATGATCTGAAAAATGAAATCTACCAACAATATCAAAAATTAAGCTACACATTCTTCAAGAAAAACAATACTGGAGATTTAATGAATCGCATTTCGGAGGATGTTACTAAAGTTCGAATGTATCTTGGACCTGGAATAATGTACACCATTAATCTCGCTGTCCTTTCAATTCTTGTAATTAGTGTAATGATCTCCATCAATGGTTGGTTAACACTTGTTGTTTTGGCTCCCCTTCCGCTTATGTCCTTTATAATATATAAAGTAGCTTCTCGAATCAATAAAATAGGTACCGAAGTTCAGAAAGAACAATCCTTCATGTCAACACTAGTTCAAGAGACCTTTTCAGGAATTCGTGTAGTAAAGGCATATGATCGAACTAATGAAGTTGAAGATAAATTCAATACATCAGCGAATGCCTACAAGAACAAAAACATGAAACTTGTAATGGTCAATTCTCTTTTTATGCCGACCATTTTTATTCTCGTTGGATTGAGTACCGTAGCTTGCATCTATTTGGGCGGAATATTTAAAATCAACGGGGAAATGACAGTTGGTGAAATAATAAAATTCATCTTCTTTGTTAATATGTTGACATGGCCGTTTGCATCAGTTGGTTGGGTTACCTCGTTAATTCAAAGAGCGGCTGCTTCTCAAGCACGAATTAATGAATTTCTAGAAGAAGAACCTGAAATCGTTAATCGCACTAAAGAGCCACTTGTATTCGAAAGTGACATTGAATTCAGAAATGTATCCTACACCTACCCGAACTCAGGAATCCATGCAATAGATGATTTAAGTTTCATCATTAAAAAAGGAGAATCACTTGGTATTATTGGAAGAACTGGTTGTGGAAAATCAACTATTATCCAATTACTGACAAGGCAAATCGAACCTCAAAGTGGAGAAGTCTTAATCGATGGAAAGAACATTAATGAATGCAATCTAGATGACTTGAGGAAGCGCACAAGTGTTGTTCCTCAAGACGTATTCTTATTCTCCGACACAATTAAGAACAACATCGCTTTTGGGTTAAATGAAGGAGACGCTACAGAAGAAATGTTGATTAATGTGACCAAACAGGCGCATGTTCACCACAATATTGTAGAATTTAAATCTGGATTTGACACCTTATTAGGAGAAAGAGGTGTGAACCTGAGTGGTGGACAAAAACAGCGAATTAGTATTGCTCGAGCTTTAATTCGTAAACCAGACATCTTAATTCTAGACGATTGTTTGTCCGCTGTTGACACAGAAACAGAGGAAATTATACTTCGTAATTTCAAAAACATGAACGATGTCACTTCGATGATTGTAAGCCATCGTGTTTCATCAATTCGAAATGCATCGAGAATTATCAACATCTCTGAAGGCCGACTAATTGAAAAAGGAACGCATGAAGAATTAATGCAGGCAAACGGAGCGTATGCCGAACTGTATCACAAGCAATTAGCGGAAGAAGAGACAAGCTAGTTCATTGACCTGTTGAAAGATACGTCCATTTTCTTAAACAGAAAAGGTTCGTTAATCTGTTGTTTCATTAAAAAAAAAGCACCATATTTGTTTTTGTCATATGACAATTAAATACCACAACAATGGAGTACGATAAGAATAATGAAATCTATTCAAAGGTCGTTAGAGCAGGTAAAAGAACTTATTTCTTTGATGTAAAATCAACAAAAGGAAATGATCTTTATTTGACATTAACGGAAAGTAAAAAAACCTTTGTTGATGGTAGAGAATCGTATCAGAAACACAAATTATTCTTGTACAAAGAGGACTTTGAAAAATTTGAAGACGGCTTAAAAGATGTCTTGAAAAAAATTGAAGAGTTAACATCCTCAGGCGAATACGAAATTGCAGAGAAAGCTGAAACAGAAACGGTTTCGGAAGTTTCGTTTGAAGATCTGTAAAAAATTCTACCCCCTTCCACTTTATTAACATTGTATCAACACATTTTTAGTTGATAACTAGTGATTACTTTCCGTCTTTTCAATGCGCATTTAACGTATCTTTATAACTCAATTTTTTCATTAAATGGGTAAAATAATTGCAATTGCAAATCAAAAGGGTGGTGTTGGAAAAACAACTACTGCAATCAACTTAAGCGGATGTTTAGGCGTTTTAGAATACAAAACATTGATAGTTGACGCAGATCCTCAAGCGAATGCTACGTCTGGTGTTGGACTTGATCCGAACAAGATGAAAACCATTTACGATTGTTTAATCAACGATGCTAACCCTCAAGATTTAATTGTAAAGACGGACAATCCAAACTTGGATATTCTTCCATCTCATATTGATTTGGTGGGTGCAGAATTGGAAATGATCAATCTTCCGAACCGCGAGTACATGCTTAAGTTCGCTTTAGAAAAGATTAAAGATCAATATGATTTTATCATTATTGACTGCTCCCCTTCTCTAGGTTTGATTACTGTCAACTCTCTTACTGCTGCGGATTCTGTTATGATTCCGGTTCAATGCGAATACTTTGCTCTGGAAGGACTTGGAAAGCTTTTGAACACGATTAAAATTGTGCAAGGAAGATTGAATCCTGAATTGGAAATAGAAGGAATTCTTTTGACGATGTACGATACGCGTTTGCGTTTAGCGAATCAAGTTGTTGAAGAAGTGAAAATGCATTTCCAAGAAATTGTATTTGACACTGTGATTCATAGAAATACAAAATTGGGAGAAGCACCTAGTTATGGTGAAACGATAATCATGCACGATGCAGCAAGCAAAGGCTCTGTAAACTATTTGAATTTTGCGAGAGAGATTCTGCAGAGAAATGATTTGACAAAAATTTCGAACGAAGACAAAAAAATAAAGATTAGCGATGAGCTCTAATACGAAGAAAAGATCTGCTTTAGGAAAAGGACTAAGTGCACTTCTAGAAAACTCAGAAACTGACATCACAAGCACTTCAGCTGGAGACGGAATTGTAGGATCTATTTCAACAATTTCCATTTCAAGTATTGAAGCCAACCCATTCAATCCGAGATCAAATTTTGAGAAAGAAGCACTTCAAGAACTAAGTACATCTATTAAAATTCACGGAATTATTCAGCCGATTACGGTTCGAAAATTGGGACGTGACAAATACCAGTTAATTTCTGGTGAACGTCGTTTCCGCGCAGCACAATTGGCGAAACTTACTGAAGTTCCTGCTTACATAAGAATTGCAAACGATCAAGCGATGCTTGAAATGGCATTGGTAGAAAACATTCAACGTGAAGATTTAAACCCGATTGAAGTTGCACTTTCTTACCAACGTCTTATTGAAGAAGTTGAATTGACACAAGATCAATTAAGTCAGAAAATATCTAAAAGTCGATCGAGTATCACCAACCATTTAAGATTACTCAAATTACCTGCTGACATTCAAGCTGGAGTGCGAGAGAAAAAGATTACAATGGGCCATGCGAGAGCCTTGGTTTCTGCCGGTGATGAAAAAACACAAGTTGAATTGTTCAACAGGGTTGTAAAAGAAAAGCTTTCCGTGCGTGATATCGAGGCTATCATAAGAGGAGAAGAAGTTTCAGGAGCTGCTGAAGAGCAAGAACAATTGCCAAAAAAAGCAAAACTTGAAATAACGAAAACAGAATATGCGTTCAAGGAACACATGGGTGATCGTCTTTCGACAAAAGTGGAAATTAAAAAGTCACCAAATGGTAACGGTAAGATCGTTGTGAATTTCAATTCCGATGTTGACTTAAGCCGTATTATTGACTTATTAAACAAATAATGAAAGGGCTCGTCCTTCTTCTTTTCATCCTATTTACATCTACCAGTTTTGCCGCTAAGGACGACACTACAAAAGTTGTACAGGATACTTTGCACTCCGTAAAAAAAGCGGTAATTCTTTCAGCCGTTGTTCCTGGAGCAGGTCAAATCTATAACCACATAGCAATGCCCAAAGGGAAAAAGAAAGCCTTTTGGAAAGTTCCATTGATCTATGGGGCCTTAGGCGCATCAACTTACTTCTTGATTTACAACCAGATTGAGCAAAAGAACTATCGAGAAGAATACACGCTTCGACAAGCTAATATTACGAGTCCAAACTACTCTCAATTTACAGACGCAGGAATCCTGAGTTTGTACAATCAGCATTTGGATTGGAGAGATCTTTCAATACTAGGAGTCGCGGTTGTTTATTTCATTCAAATAATCGATGCTGGAGTCGAAGCCCATTTCGTTTCTTTCGATATTTCTGAAGATCTATCCATGAAATTTGAACCCACACTTTTAAACAATAGAGCAGCAGGGCTTAAAATGACCTTTAATTTTCGTTAAATCAGTTGCGCAGTAGGGCTAAAAGCTTATTTTTGCCTCAATAGTTAAAGAATGAACATAGCATTAATTGGATACGGTAAGATGGGAAAAGTGATTGAAGAAATCGCCGTTTCTCGTGGACATAAAATTGTCGCTACAAGTACGAGCCTATCTCCAGTTGAAGATTTGGACTTTAATAAAATTGACGTTGCCATTGAGTTTACTGCTCCACATATGGCTGTAAAGCATATCAAACATTGCGTATCCAATCAAACTCCTGTTGTCGTAGGAACTACAGCTTGGAACGAACAACTTCCTGAAGTAAAGGATTTTGTAACAAAGAACAATGGTGCCCTACTCTACGCTTCAAACTTCAGTATCGGTGTAAATATATTTTTTGAAATCAACCGAAGACTGGGTAAATTGATGGCACCTCACAAAGAATACATTGCTTCAATAGACGAGGTTCATCATTTGCAAAAACTAGATGCACCAAGCGGTACGGCTATAACATTGGCAAATGACATGATGCTTTCAAATGACAACCTGAAGGCTTGGGTTCATGAAGAAAACGAAAACCCAACTGTTAGCAAAGGTCAAATAGCATTGACTTCACACAGAAAAGACGGCGTTCCTGGAACACATATAATTGGATACAACTCCGACATTGATAGTATAGAGATTAAGCACACAGCACACAGTAGATCGGGTTTTGCACTTGGGTCAGTGATTGCTGCCGAATGGTTAATGGGAAAACAAGGCGTTTTCACCATGCAAGATGTTATTAAATAAGAAAGATGAACATATTTTATTTTTACCTGCTTTTATTAGTTCACCCGTATTTAGCGATGTGGTGGAAGAGTTTTGAGCAAGCAGACAGAAAAGCTTGGGAAGCCTTAGTTCCTGGTTATAATTACTTCATAGCCTTTAAATTAGGATCTCAAAAACCTTGGTGGTCATTGCTTTTGATTTTCCCAGGAGTTCATATTGCTATGTGGTCAGTCGCGAATGTTTCATACATCCGTCGATTCGGTTATTTCTCCTTGGTAGATACACTTCAAGGTGTTTTCTTCCCGTATGTAATCATGTACAAAATTGCTTCATCTGGAGATAAAATCCTTCCTGAAACAAACTGGGCAAACAGTAAAGAAGTTGGCGATAGAGAATGGGGAGATCATTTAGCGCTTTTCCTTTCATTGCCTATTATTGGACATGCTATCGCATTGGGATTTGCTGCCGTAACGAGAGCGAAACCGGGTAAAAAGACGAAGGTAAAGGAATGGGGAGATTCAATTTGGTTTGCTCTTATAGCGGCATTAATTATTAGAACATACGTTTTTGAACCGTTTAAAATCCCTACAGGATCGATGGAGAAAACGCTATTGGTTGGCGATTTCTTATTCGTGAATAAGTTGGCCTATGGACCAAAAGTTCCAGTTACGCCGTTCTCTTATCCTTTGGTTCACAACACGGTTCCATTCGCTAATATTAAATCATACTTAGGAATAGAAACTTCGAACTATGTTCGTTTACCTGGTTTTGGTGATGTAGAGCGTAATGATGTTGTTGTATTTAACTACCCAGCAGGTGATACTGCAGTTTATGACCCACGAATGCCAAATGGATTGATGGGACATAATTACCATGATGTGGTAAACAAAGAAGCTCTTTACATGTGGTTACAAACCCACAAGAGACATGATGAGTTTCAACGTAAAGCATACAACACAATGGACTCCAATGGTGAAGTCATCACGCAGTCTAAACTACAAAGCAGAACGTTAAGATTGGTCTATGAAAATGTAAATGGAAGTGATTTCTTAGAGAATCATGAAAAGTGGACTGCAAAAGCAAGAGAAGTAATTGCGTCTGGTATTACACATTCGGGAAGTGAGTTAATCTCACACAAAGGAATCATTTACAGACCCGTAGATAAACGAGAGAATTACATTAAGCGCTGCGTTGGAATCCATGGAGATTGGTTGGAGTTGAAGAATTCGATTCTCTATGTAAATGACAAAAAAGCACACGTTGCACAAGAGCAAAACTTGAAATACGAAGTCAAGAACTTCTACCCCGAACCCGTTTCGGTTCTTTCAAGTAAATATGGTCTTGACATTGATGAATATACGCAGTACGATTATTTTCAAAGAGATAAGTATGGTACTGGTATTGGGCCAATTGTGGCAATTCATGTTAACCGCAAAACCTACAAGAAACTTAAGAGCATTTACGCGAATAAAGAGATCAACAAAACGAAAGAGGATGCACTTAAGACAAGAATCAATTTGGTTTCAGTGCCTCAGTATTCAGACTCACCAGATGCGGTTCCAACAGTTGCGGATTCTTTATTTAATTTGAATATTTTCCCGAATGACATCAATATCAATAATACTGTTACCGATTTAAGAAGATTTCAAATTCCAAGTAAGGGACAAACGATTAAAATCAACAAAGACAACATTCCTTATTACCGAAGAATCATTACGGCTTATGAAGGGCATACTTTGGTTGAAAAGTCGGATGGAACGTTTATAATTGACGGAAAGAAAGCAACAACTTATACATTCTCCATGAATTACTATTGGATGATGGGAGACAATCGATTTAACTCGGCTGATTCTAGAATGTGGGGGTTTGTTCCTGAAGATCATATCGTTGGTAAAGCTTCAATGGTTTGGCTTTCAAGTGATCCGAATGGCGGATTCCGTTGGGACAGAATGTTTACTGTGATAAAATGATTCCAGTTCTTCCTACGGCTTATTTCGGTAGCATAGCTTATTTTAAAGAATTAGCGAAGCACGAAAAAGTGTACATCGAAGCGAAGGAACATTTTCCGAAACAATCGTACAGAAACCGTTGTGATATTCTTGGCGCAAATGGGATCTCAACACTGTCCATTCCGACTAAAAAGCACTCTGGCTCTAAAACACCGACAGATGAGGTGGTCCTTTCTGTTGATGAAAATTGGCAGAAGCGCCATTGGAGATCGATAATGAGTGCGTATCAAAGTGCTGCATTTTTTGATTACTTCAGCATAGAAGTGTATGAAATATTGTTCTCTGAAGAAACGAATTTCCTAAAGTTCAACATGAACATTGCTCAGCGCATCCTCGATTGGTTGGACATTTCAACAGAATTGATTCTAACCGATGAATTTCAACCAGTAATTGAAAACGACCCACGCTCACTATTAACGGATAAGAATTTAAACCAAGAACTCCTTCCTTCACCTTATATCCAAGTATTTCCATCTGATGAAAGTTTTACAATGAATCTTTCTATTTTAGATGCAGTAATGTGCGAAGGACCTCTTGCACGAAATTTGATTAAAGAATCAGTAAAAGCCTAAAAAAATGCTAAAACAGCTTACACTACTCGTCTTACTAACCGTAACATTTTCAACATTCTCGCAATCCGAGGAGCACACAATTGCTTTTTACAATGTCGATAATTTGTTCGACACGCTTGATACGAAGGATAAAAACGATTCGGAATTTCTTCCTGACGGAAAGAAAAATTGGAACTCTGAAAAGTACAACACCAAAATTCAACACATCAATCAAGTTTTTGGTGAATTCAATTCTCCACTCATCATTGGAGTTTGCGAAATTGAAAACAAGCAAGTTGTTGTAGACATTGTGAATGGAGGTTCACTTAAAGGAACGCACGGAGTCGTTCACACGGAAAGCTTTGATAAGCGTGGAATTGACAACGCTATTATCTATGACAGCACCGAACTCACGCTATTGGAAGACGGCGTTGTTCGCTTTCAAATGCCAGAAGGATCTTCGCCAAGTAGAGATATTGTTTGGGCTAAATTCTCAAGAAAAAAGGAAATCATTTACGCAATGGTCAATCACTGGCCTAGCCGCCGAGGGGGACAAGAGAAAAGCGACCCAAAAAGACTTTTGGCAGCAACTGCCGGAAAGAAATTCATTGATTCTTTATTGGCTGCTGATAAAAACACACAAATTATTTTCATGGGCGATTTAAACGATCACCCTGATAACAATGCTCCAAAATTAATTGCGGAAACGCTTTGCCCAATGATCACAGCAGAATCAGGGCAATTTGGCGGATCTTATAACTACAGAGGCGATTGGGGAATTTTAGATCACATGATGGTTTCAAAAAACTTCCACAAAAAGAAAGGTGTAAACGTTATTTCAAAATCAGGAAAAATTCACAGCCCTAAGTTTTTATTGTCTGAATACAAAGGCAATACTTTTCCTTTCAGAACATTTGGAGGAGGAAATTATTTGGAAGGTTATTCAGACCATTTCCCTGTTTCTATTTCAGTAGAGTTCTAGAAAATCGCTATCTTATTAAAGATGAAACAAATTCTAATCTTTAGCTTCTTATTTCTTCAATTGACTTCTTTTGCTCAAACCAAGGAAGTTGCTTTAAACGGAACACTCACAAACGATAAAAACGAAATCCTAAAAGGACTTTCTGTGACATTATGGGAGAATACAGATTCAATCTTGTCTGTTATTAGTGATTCGCAAGGGCAGTTCACAATAAATACCACCTTCAATTACGACAACGCGTACATCCTCACTTTTGATTATAAATATCAATCAGAAACGGACATCATAATTTATCAACCCACCGATAGTGTCGTTGGTTCGAATTACACATTTGATGTTCAATTGGTAAAGAACATTACAGCAAGTGCGGAGGAAAATGCAGCCATCTACTTCGGGAAAAATAAAACTTCAGAAATTGAAGGGTTCGATATCAATTACTTGAAGCTTCTTTTCGAGCAATACCCTACTCTATGTTTGGATCTTTATTACATGGGAAGTTCAATTGAAAAAAAGGACCACACAAAGGCGCGCGTGAAATTTTTAAAGAAGTATTTGGAACAAAATAACATTCCGATGCACTTGATTCAAGTGACGGATGACAAGGTAAAAGTTCGTGCGTATGAAAAAGATCAACGATCTGCATTTTTGATCTCGGTTATTTCCCAAGACGGCTGCAACTAAGCGCGAAAGAATCCTATCTTTGGCGTAATGAAAAAATCAATCTCAATTGTTGGCGGTGGCCCATCAGCATTAATGACAGCGGCCTTTTTGGATTCTAGTAAATTCGATGTTACTATCTATGAAAAGAACAAATCCGTTGGCCGGAAATTTCTAGTCGCTGGAGACGGAGGTTTTAATCTAACCCACTCTGAATCAATTGAGGAAATGATTGAGCGCTTCACTCCTATTGAATTTCTGAAAGAAGCATTGACTGAATTTTCAAATGAAGATTTGAGAACTTGGCTGGAAGAATTGGGAATTCCAACATTTGAAGGAAGCAGCCATAGAGTTTATCCAGAAGAAGGAATCAAGCCAATTGAGGTATTGAATTCTATTTTGAAAAAACTAGATACCAACGGAGTTACAATCAAGACAGAGCATACTTGGACAGGTTGGAAGGATGATGAATTGGTTTTCAATGAATCAGAGAATGTAAAATCCGATTACACGATTTTTGCATTGGGCGGAGGAAGTTGGAAGGTGACTGGTTCAGATGGTTCTTGGAGCAATCTATTCGAAGAGAAAAATATTGAAATGCTTCCATTCACTCCTGCCAATTGCGCATACAAAGTGGATTGGACAAAAGGTTTCCTTGGACGTAACGCTGGAAAACCATTGAAGAATATCTCAATGTCGTGTTTTGGCAATGAACAAAAAGGTGAAGCCGTAATCACTGAATTTGGCCTCGAAGGAAATGCTATTTATGCCTTAAGTCCTCAAATTCAAGAACTTCTTGAAAAGAAAGGTGAAGCGACGGTCCTGATTGACTTAAAACCAACTTTGACCATGGAAGTTTTGTTGGAAAAAATGTACAAAGCTAGAGTTCCAAAAACGACTGATATTCTTAGAAAATATGTAAAACTCGGCCCTTCCAAGCTTGATCTATTAAAACTAAACACAACTCGTGAAGAATTCATGGATATCAATTCAGTAGCGAAAAAAGTGAAAGCATTGCCAGTAACCTTAACTGCTGCCGCATCTTTGGATGAAGCTATTTCAACTACAGGAGGGGTTGCATTGACGGAATTAAACGAAAATTACGAATTGAGCAAGCTTCCTAATAATTTCTGTATCGGTGAGATGAGCGATTGGAATGCTCCAACCGGAGGTTATTTACTTCAAGCGTGTTTCAGTATGGGCGTTAAGATAGCGCATCATTTGAATTCGAAATGAGCGAACGTGTCGTTGACATAGTTGAAAAATTCCTTGCAGCGAGAGTCATTGACGAACCTATTCCAGAAGAACAAATTAGACAAAGAGTTAAGTTCACTAATGTTCCAGAAGATGAAATAGAAACTATTTTAATCGAAATGGAATACGAATGGGACCGAGAAAAACTCAATCAATTTGAATTCAAAAAAGCGACTAAAAAACTTTATTTAGGAATTATTGGTGTTGCATGCATCTTTATTCTGATGATAGCCTCCGCCCTATTTGGATTTATTTCTAACAGGATTAATTTACTGCCGTATGGATTAATGGCTGCTTCATTTTTAATAGCGTCTCAAGGTTATTTCCAAATCAAAAAATCGAAAATGGTAAAAGAGCGCCGAGAAATTAAATGGAGGGTTTACGATAAATACCAGAGAAATTGAAAAAGCTTATAGTCATTCTCTTATTGTTCAACTTCTCCTATTCTCAGGGGCAGGAAAAGGATTCTTCTGAATGGTTGTTCATTTATTACATGCCCTACGATAACAACTTGTCCTATCTGCACGAAGATATTTTAAGCATGATCAACAATGGAATTGATTCAGATAATGTCAATGCTGTCGTCCAAACTGATTTAGATGATACATTGGGTATGACCAGAACGATCATCACGAATGACAAAAAGATTTCAACTCACATTTCAGAAGAGAACTCCGCGTCGAAGAAAACGTATGATGATTATTTGGACTGGGTCAAAACTAAATTCCATTTTGAAAAATGTGCAATCGTCTTTTTAGATCATGGCGGAAAATTAAATGAAACAGGCCTGGACGAACAGCCCAATGGTTTAATGAAAATCACAGACATTCAAAAATCATTAAAGAAATTCAATAAATCAAGAGACAAAAAAGTTGATCTGGTCTTTTATCAAGTCTGTAATAAGGGCTCAATTGAACCACTTTATGAGATTTCTGATCAAGCAGATTATACACTTTCCTCTCAACTTCAAATCGGGGCACCAAATCGATATTACGAACCAATGTTCAAGGCTATTGGAACATCGAAGAATCTCAATGGAGCACAAGTAGCGCGGTTGATTGCTGACAACGAGGCGATTGACATGTATAAGTATTATACACTGATAGACAATAGTAAATTCGAGGAATTAAAAAGGCTCTTTACGGAATACATCAAAGAAGTTGATAAAAGAAAGAACCTATTATTCAAAGAAGCGCCGAATGCAATTGAATATTTTGGAGAGCGTTATTGGGATTTAGAATCATTCGTTGTCAACATCAACTCTACTCGAAAGAAGGAATTGGAACTCCAAACTGAGCTGGTTGATTTCATCTCAAGTGACTTCATTGTCTTTTTGAAGAAGAATCAATACAATCCTCCTAAAATTAATTATTGCGGAGTTTCTATAACGGCATTAAGTAAGGCTAAGATCAAGATGTATCGGAAAATGAAATTCTTCCGAGATTTTAAAGTTCGAAAATTAGACTTGGATTAACCAAGTGAGAATAAAAGTTCAAGGCATAAAAAAAGCTTGGACTCCCACCCAAGCTCTTCTTATAACATTTTCTAGTTTCTTGTCGAGTAGTGTATTGCGAAGTCCGTGCCAAGAAGATTTAATTTTTTGTTAACGCTTCGGAAACTCTTTATCTATAGTGGATTCAGAATCAATCTACTTTTGCTTCTTCACCATCATCCCCATTGGGAACTATTCCGTTACCGAACGTATACGGCAATCGTTCTCTCTTAAGGTGCTTCTTATCCGTAGATTCGAATTCGCGATAAATATAGTAGATGAAATTTTCGTGTACGATGATTTTTTCAACGTAACGATGCGCTAATTTAACCTGCTCTTTAATTTCTCCTGTTTTCGTATCTACCCAACCGAGGTAAGAATATCCTGCTCTATCGAACAATGCATAAACTTCTCCCGTCACTCGATCTTGCATTAAGTTCTTTTCCCATCCCGTTGATTTAGGGTTGTAATGGTGATAAATTCCAACGCTATCAAGAGCATCACCTTTCTCATCGAAAGTGTACAATTTGTCTTTGTAATAATCGAAAACGAATAAGCTGTCATTGCGATGGAACATAGGAGCATACAATTCTTTGTAATACAATGATTGCGTGAAGTAATTTGCACCCACCCAAATTTCGGCATCAACTCCTGTAGCCAACTCTTTGTTCTTGGCCCAAAGCTTTGTTCTCACATCCACCCATTTGTATTCTGAGCGGTACAATTCCATCATCAGCTCATCCTCAATGTCCATGATTTTCTTGTAAACAGAATCACGTTGATCAAATGCAAAATACTCAAACGCTGGATAGTCAGGATTAAAATTGGAGAAATACATCCTTGTTTTGTTCGTATCAACGATTGGGGCCAAATACGTCAAGTAGTATTGTTTATCTAAAGTAGAGATTCCAATGTTTTCATCTGTTGCATGAATCCCGTAAATAGCATCTCTGCATACAACATGTGGATTTCCTCTATAATCTCGAATAATTTCTTCTGCCAACCCCGGTACTTGAAACTTACTTTTAATCTTTAACCCATCGTACAAAAGAAGTTCACTGCCCTTTTTAAGCTGTTTGGGATAGGCCAACAAAAGAATATCGCCGTTGTTTTGAATTTCAAAATCTTGTATATGCAATTTGGGATCTTTAAAAACGACTTTAGGAATACCTGGCGCTGGAATAACAATATCTCCAAACTGTTGCGTCTTGATAAACTTCATCTTGAATACATAGTTCAGCGTGTCCCTTCTATACTTCGGAGAGATTCTTTTGAATACATTTGATGATTCAAACTGTGTATGGTTCAACTTATATGTAATTCCATTTCCGGCAGCCGCTTTAAAAGAAAAGACACCCTTCGTATTCGTCGTTTTGTAGAATGATTTACTTCCAATTTCAATTGTAGCTGCTACATTTTGA
>JAWUWJ010000163.1:0-19254 GCA_034111925.1 Crocinitomicaceae bacterium | reverse complement strand
ATAGGATAAGAATTAAAAACTATTTAGTCCTTTTCCAAGACATTATTTACTACTTTTTCAACATGGTCGAATGATTCTATATAGAAACGCATGCATCATTTCAATACGGTGCACGCAAACCTTCTATTGTGCATAACGGTTCACGGCTACACTTTCGTGCCGACTCTCGAATATAAGCTTTTCGGCATGAAGTGTAACCGTTGTTATGCACTTCATTAAACAGTGCTTTATCACTAAGGTTTCTTTTACTTGAATTGATTCTTTAGAAAACGTTCGTTTATTGATTTTCCCTTTCCCTTTATTTCAAGTGAAGCACTTTTTTTGAGTAGTTCACGGAACAAAATGGGTGCGAAATGATAATTCATCAAGATCACATCTTCATTCAAGTAATACAGCTTATTTTACTTAGCTTTAGAGGGTGGATATAGTGCACTGGCGCTATATTTGCTTGTTATGTCCAATAGAAATATCCTCGGATAGTCTGAAATATTTTTAGAATTTTAATGAAAAATCAAAATAAATTATGCCATTTGATCCTATTACATGGGGGCTTGGGTTTGGAGCTTCACAAGCAACAAAGAAGCTACTTGAACATCTCTTTAACTCTGACATTCGTACTCAGTTGTCCAAAGTAGCCGATGAATGGAGTGAATCTCTTCCTCAAGGCATATCCACTCCTGCAGAAGTAGTGTTTGGAATAAACGATACAGGGCCGGCAAGAGAACGGTTACAATTACGTTTAATATTGCACAATCAAGTACCAGATGAAACTCTCTGGTTTAATGCCCTCTATGAAGCTTGGATAATTCGTAAGGAGGAGCTGAAAGAACAAGGAAATGGATTTTTGCAGCAATCAGAAACTGATGCAAGTAAGCACTTAAAAGAACTTGCTTCAGCTTTAACTTTAACTTGCAAAAAACAAAGTGAATTATTCCAAGTCTCCGCCTTAACTCATTTAGAAGCAATTGCATCTAAAACCGATGATATAGATCGAAACGTGGGTATAACAATGAGTGCAGTTTTGAATCATTTGGACAACATCGCTTTTAGGCCACAACTAATAAATCAAAGAGCAATTACACAATTATTGGAAAACCCCCATCATTGTCATGGTCAAGGTTTAATGGAATTGAATTCGCTCTTGTTGATAGATGAACCTTCTACTGTCATATCTGGTAGAATAAGAAAAACTTTATCTTGGGTAGGTGCTCCTAATACAACTATCGAAAAGGCAAGATTTGTACCACCCAAACCCAATGTATTGCCTAAACTTGTCGCGGATTTTGTTGGGAAATGGTCTTCCGATAAATCACAATTTCACAGTCGAGATCAAGATGAAGTCATTGCGGCAATGGCAAGTTTTCATTATGAATTAGTTTCCCTTCACCCGTTTGAGGATGGAAATGGAAGGGTTGCAAGAGTACTCACTGACTATCAAGCTGCTCATCTTCTATATCATAACGAACCATTTAAACTTAAGACTGATGATCGATATTTTAGTTCTTTAGAGTCTGCAGATCATGGTGATATAACTAGTTTTGTATCAATTTTAAAAGAGAAAACAGAAGTATAACAAAACCTAAACTACATTAAAATGCAGCTTAGCCAAACGTTAGTAACAATTGAATATGACTGTAAAACCATTAGAATATAAATTATCTGAAAAAGCCCTCAATGGGGTCTTGGAAACAGTAGAACCTGGTAAAGGCCTATACACTGAAAAATGGAAAAAAAAACAAGGCAGGTAATTGTATTGCTATGATCAAAGAAGATCCACCAAGCATGAACTATCTTGCCCCTGTGATCTACCAAGACCAATTATTTGGCTCAATCATTCCACAACCCGCGAGCCTGTTTTATTATCAGTCAAAACAATTCTCCGATGCAGTGATTTCCTTACTGGAAAAGTTTCCCGATAACGTAACAATGGTATTTGGAAATAATGACAATGATGATTTTAACATAATTGATAAGGATTTATATTATACTTTTCTTTCATATAAGATAAGCTCGCTAACGTCGTTAATTATGTTTGTCGAGTGCTTTTTAAATTCGATGATTCCTGATGATTATCAAACTAAAAACAAAAAAGGAATTGACATCGACAAAGGTGAAATTGAAAGGAGATGGGGTCTAAAAGAAAAACTTAAAGATGTAATTCCAAAAGTCGTTCAAGTTGAATCGATCGAGAAATATCAGACTCAGTACGGCAAGTTTTTAGAATTCAATACACTTCGTAATCATTTCATTCATTTGAAAACAACCCGTAATGAAAAAAACTTAGATCCGTTTCTTGATCATTTTCAGAATTTGATCAATCTGGACTTAAAAAAGAGTATCGAGGAAACCGAAGTTCTGATAAAAATGATCGATCCAAAATATTTCGATTAGACACTTACTAATCAATCCTAAACTGTATGCTCTGCAAAACAAGTTGTGTCGGTTATATTTAAATAACATTTAAAAAAGTTACCTTAGGTCATATTAGTTTAAACTTGTATAAATAGTGTGGCGTGACATTCATTGAAGAAACCATAAAAATAAGAGGTCCGATTTTATCCAGCGAACTCCTTGAAGTCCTTGCGGACAGAGAGAAAGGAATCTCAAAAGATGCTGCTAGAAAACGACTTTCTAGAGTTGGTAGTGATATTTCAAAAGTTAAAGGATTCTTTTCTAATGGACAAATTTTGTTTCATGACAAGTCGATTTACAATAGCGAAGATTACTACTCTGGATTGTTCCGAGCACTAAAAAAAGCAGGTAAACAGTATTTTACTATACTCCAATCACTAGAGTTTCATCATGGACATTTGCCAATTGAACATCTTCCCACTTATTCGATTAATCCAGTTGAAAATTTAAAGGGACATATAACGTTTCATACCGCAATAGAAAAACTTAGAACTCTCGATTTAATATCAATCGATTCAGAATATATTAGCATTTCTAACTTCGTTACGGAAGGTGTTACAAATCACCAAAGAGCAAAAGGCGTTGAGGTAGCCAAGAATTTTCTTTTAATACAGTTCAACGATTGGTCTAGAAAAATTGGTTTTTCTTCATATAACGCTTCAAAATTTCACAGTGAATTTGGTAAGTACCAGTTCAATTATGTCAGTCCGACCTATGTTGGAACACTACCTCGTTACAGCCAAAACAAAAAAATTATTCCTGGTTTTTTGATTGCAGATATTTTAATCGGAAACACGGTGAATGAAAGCCAAGTTCAATTTTTTATTGATAAAGTCAAAGTGCTCAAATTCCAAAGAAACTTAGCAAGCTTTATTCCTTTTCTGATCGTTGAGTCAATTGATACAAAAGCATTGAATGCTTTGAAAGCAGAAGGTATAGTTATCGGATTTGTTAATGAATTATTTGGGAGTAAGTACAAAGAACTACTGAATTCATTAATTGGATTAGTTACTAATGCTGGGGCAATCTTAAAGAAGAATCCAGAAGCTTATCTTGATTTGATTACCAAGTTGAATAAACTGGTTGATGGGAAAACCAATAATTTAAGAGGAGATTTATTCGAATTAGCTGTTGGCTATTATCAAGGTCGGTTTTGCAACTCTATTGATATTGGAAAGATTATTAATTACAAAGGGCATCAAAGAGAAATTGATGTCTTTGGTCTATTACCGCATAAAATAATTATAGCAGAATGTAAAGGTTATAATCATAAAGTATCGAAAGAAGAAATTGAAACCTGGCTAGGTGAAAAAATTCCGATCATTAGAAATTGGATTTTAGATCATCCATCTATTTCTGATAGAGATATTATTTTTGAATATTGGTCAACAGGAGGATTTACTGACGAAGCCAAGGCATTATTATTAAAACGAAAAAATAAAACGAAAAAATACGCAATTGAATATTTTGAAATAAAAGATATGATTGCAAAATCTAAAGAATTAAAATCCAAAAAATTCACGGAAGTTTTAAGGGAATATTACATTAAAGAACTCTAGCTAGCCCATTTAATTGATTAGTTACTATAACACAACTTAGATCCTATGCGGCTTCCTGCTTTGAGAGATCACTTATGTGTTAACAAATCTATAGTCAAAAGCTTAATGGCTTTTTCTTATCTTCGAAAAAACTACCTAAGCAATAAGCCTAGCTACGCATAGCTTAGAAACGTTAGCCTACATTAGACGCAATAATTGTAATTTAAAAATTGAGTGATGCAGTACAATGATTTCATTATAAAAATTGATAAGCAAGCTAGAAGTGCATTTGAAGAAATTGCTGCTGAACATAACTTTGAGTATGGGGCTGAATTTGAAATAGCAATATGTAAACTCTTGAGAAGAGTTTTGCCCTCAAAATATGGTATTTGCCGTGGTTATGTTGTTTCAAAAAGTGGTGAAATAGCTGGAGATGATATAATAATATTCAATCAAGAGAGGTTTCCCACATTACGAGGGATTAATGAAGATTTTGCAAAAAAAGAGCAAATTCCTATTGAAGCTGTTTACGCGTATATAGAAGCAAAACATAAGTTGAATGAGAGTTCTTTAAAAAAGGCTGTTTCCCAAATCAGAGAAGTTAAAAAACTAATTTCAGAAAGACCAAAGATTCCAATAAATCCAATAACACAAAGTTTCGGATCAAATTTTCCAGGAATAAAAGAAAACGGAGCCAAAGTATATCCAAATTACGGAAATCCCGTTTTCACTATGGTTTGGTCTAAATTTAGTGAGGGGGATAAAAAATCAACCGAAGGAAAAGATGTGGTGAACATGGTAGGTTCGATTCTTGATCAATTTGATAAAACTAAAGAAGAGTTTGCCCCGGATATGGTTGTTGCTGGAGAAACTTCTTATACAATCCCTGCTTTATTTCCTAAAAAAAAGCATGAGGGTGAAATCTTATCATTCATTCCTGCTCCATATTATTTGCCATCAAAAGGCATAGATCATTTAATAGTTCATTCCGAGATCTTAAATTTCGGTTTGGCATTGGCACAACTCTTATGGGCAATAGATTGGATCGAATTGGGTCATATTAATTATCAATCAATTGTACTTGACACAATATCAAAGTCGTTCGATGATTTGTTAAGAGATAAACCAAATAATGAAGGCTAACATATTTTTATATCAAATATCTTTCAAAAGCTCATCAACATTCAAATCAAATCCCTTAGCAATCTTCATCAACGTCAATAATCTTGGGTTCGTTTTACCATTCTCAATCATATACAATTGAGTTCGACCAATCTCACAATCAAAGGCAAACGATTTTTGATCAAATCCCTTATCCTCTCTTAGTTCCTTGATTTTTAATCCAAGTTTTTGAAAATATTTCTCTTCCGCTGTGTTCACTATACCGAATATCCGCAAATTATATTTACATTGTGTTCGGAATAACGAACAAGTAATTTAAATCTATTATCATGTCAGAAAAGGAATTAATAATCAACCTCATCCAACAGGATTTAAAACACAGTCAATTAGTCTTAGGGCTGGATGAACTTGGAATGGAAGCATCAGACAAACACTGTTTAGATATATTAGACATTGTAGCCAACCTAATGAAGGTTCCCGAAGGGAACGTTGAATATGATTGGTGTCGGTTGTATGTTACCTATATGCAGGAATGTAAAACAGTTGGAGTTAGGTATACAACAGAAACGATGAAGCCATTTGCAGAAGCTTGTTACGCTGGTCTTGTTGAGATTGTAAATTCAGATAACGTGAGTTGATTCAACCACAATCTGTGAGGGCAAGGCAAGGGCATTACAAACTGAGGAACGAATTTGTAAATGCTGTTGCGTGCGTTGGAAAAAAAGGGAAAGGGAAAATCTTCCACTAATAATTATTAAAAAGCGCTGTTTATCTTGTTTGGGTGATATCTACTCTGGGCATCTCTCGAGCATGGCGCACCCAAACCTTCTATTGTGCATAACGTTTGGTGCTAGGAAAAGTAGGGCTTTTCTCGGACATAATTGTGCCCTATTTTTTTTAGCACGTGTTATGCACTTCATTAAACAGCGCCTTATCTCTAATGTTTTCCTCGCATAAATTGATGTTTTATAAAACGTGCGTTTATGTTAATCTCTTTTTTTCTCTGGTTTACTAAGTGAAGCACTTGTTTTGAGTAGTTTACGGAACAAAATGTGTGCGAAAAGACATTGGTATTTCAGGTGTTTGTTATAATTATAGCCTGTAAACGTAAGTAAAAACACTCATTGTGAGAGTGTTGGAGAATCGTTAGATTTAGCGTTCCATAAATCAGCAAATAATATTTACTATGCCAAGAACAATAAATGAGGGGTTTTCGGACTTCTTGAAAAAATTAACTCCGAGTACCACTGAAACAACTGCAGCTAAAAGCCATAGAGCTTCAATTGAAAAATGTTTAACAACCAATTTTGAAATGAATAGGTTTTTTAGAACTGGATCATTCGGAAATGGAACCAGTATTAGTGGTTATAGCGACGTAGATTATTTTGCTTCAATTCCTGGCAAAAATCTTTGGAAAAACTCAAAAACTAGTATTACCCAAGTGCGCAATCAGCTGAATAAGACTTTTCATAGTACAAACGTTCGAGTTGATGATCCAGCAGTGGTGTGTCCATTTGGTACTGCCGCTAAGGAAACAACTGAAATAGTAACTTGTTGTAAAGTGAAAGATTATCAGGGCTATGCTGTGTATGAAATTTCTGACATGAATGAGGGTTGGAAGCAATCATCACCTGAACTTCATAATGCTTATATAAGACAGGAAGATGCAAGGTTGAAAGGAAAACTTAAACCACTGATTAGATATGTTAAGGCATGGAAATTTTATAGAAATGCTAGGATATCATCTTTCTATTTGGAATTAAGAATTGCAAAATTAATGAAGGATGAAACTAGTATCGATTACGCAATTGATTTCTACACTATTATCAGATGGCTTGAAAAGAATGACCTAGCGGCTATTCAAGATCCCATGGGTATTTCGGGCTTGATATCAGCCTGTAATACTTCTGCTCAAAAAAAGGACGCAATATCGAAATTGACAACAGCAAAAACGAGAGTAGGAAAAGCTAGAGATTACGAGAGAGCTCTAAACATTAAGGATTCATTTTATTATTGGAATTTGGTCTTTGATGGTAAATTTCCATCATACTATAAGTGATTATGATTGCAGAAAAACAGAATCAACTACAGTTTTATAAGCTTTTAAAGGCTCAAAGAATCACTTATAGTCGAGCGAAATCTGTGAGATTTACCAAATATGGAATAACTCTATCGCTTGTTTTAATAGCCCCGTTTATATTCACATATAGACCTGAGTGGAATTCAATAATTGGGGCAACAGGAGCTGTTTGGACGTTGTTGTCTTTTTTAATTGGGTATTTCGAGCGTTGGTTGATCAATCGTGCATCAAGAATACAGGAAATTTACGATACTGAATTGTATGAACTCAAGTGGAATGAAATTTCATATGGTAAAAAGGTTGTGCCTTATGAATATGTAAATAATATTACGCGCAAGTATAGTGCTGAAGAACTAGAACTTGAATTTAAGGGGTGGTATGAAGGCATTAATGGGATTGAAAAACCATTATCAGTATTGCTTTGTCAAAGGCAAAATATTGTTTGGGATTACAAATTAAGAGATGTCTTTGCATATATAGTTGTGTCTTTATTAGTACTTAATTTTATTGTTGGATTGGCAATATTTGCTTATTCGGGTGATACGCTTGTAAATTATTTATTAGGACTTGCCCTTCCATCTTTATCTGCCAACATACTTGGGATTCAGGAAGCAATTGAACATCTGCAAATTTCCAAGAGAAAAAAAAATCTAGAAATAAAAATCACGGAGATTGTCGAAAGAATGAAGGTTGACCTTAATGATTTGAGTCATGATGAAATGAGAGAAATACAAAATGTAATTTTTGATGAAAGATCTAAAGCTCCTCTTATTCCTGACCTATTGTATAATATGCTAAAGAAAAAGTATTCGGATAATTCAGTTGCGTCAATTCAAGATATGCTGGAGTCACTTAATTGATTTGTAATGGAAGCAATTTTTAAAATGGTTGAAATGTACAATGAGGCCATAAGAGAAGTTCGTAAAGATTTTGATGGATCTGATGACGAATTTGAAAAGTTAATTGAAGAAAAAGGACCAAAACTTAAGGCGGGATTGGTGCCAATATATTCTAGTGGACTTGTTGAGTTTTATAAAAAGGATTTATTGATTAGTTCACGAGATAAAAGTGCTTCTTTTAAAGAGCTCCTTCTGGAAAAGAACAAGGACGGATTTGATTATTTGGAAATTATACTTGACTTAAATCGGTTTTTAGGAAAGAAATTTTTAAAGCACTTTGAGGATAATGGTGACCCTTTGGATAAATTAAAACTTAGTCTGACGTTTAGACTCCACGCAAGAGCTTGTCAGGTTGCAACTGAAGTTAAAGAATTACTTAGTTCGGGTTACTCAGATGGAGCACATGCGCGGTGGCGTACCCTACATGAAATCTCTGTAATTTTCCTTTTTTTAATGAATAATGACACAAATTTGGCTCAGATGTATTTTGATTTTCAGGCAATTGAAAAATTCAAAAGGGCAAAGTTGCATGAGAAATATCACGAAGAAATTAATTGGAAACCATTAGAAACAGAGACATATGAATTTTTGGAAAATCGAGTAAATGAACTGAAGGTTAAGTATGGGAAAGACTATGGAGGTAAACTGGGTTGGACAAAAAACATAATTCAAAATAAAGGAGATCGACATTTTAGCAAAATTGAAGAACTGGTCGGCTTAAGCTATATGAGGCCATTTTACAGCTGGGCAAGTGAAAATGTACATTCTGGAGTTGATAGTATAACTACTAGAATGGGATTACCCGAAGTCATAGAAACCAGTTACCAAATGTTTGGGGCTCCAACAATGATTGGTCTGACAGATCCAGCTCAATTTACCTGTCATTCACTCAACCTCATGAGTTCTGCGTTATTATCAATCCATGACAACGTCGAAAATGCATTTATAGAAACAATGCTCGCAGATTACAAAAAAAACATGACAGAATCTTTTGCAAGAGTTCAGGAAGAGATAAAGGAAGAAATTAAGAGCCACAAAAAGTAATCATCCAAACAATTCGCCCTCACCAACACCCAAAGCTTTCGCAACAGCGACAACAGTAGAAATTGAAGTATTTATTTTTCCTGCTTCGATTCTAGCAATTTGAACTTGTGAGATACTTGCACCTTCAGCCAACTGCTCTTGAGTCAAATTCTTCTCAATGCGGATTCTGCGGACGTTTTGTCCGAACATAGCCATGACCTTTTCATTTCTGATTTTGTGCATACAACAAAGTTGTTATAAAATTGTTTTGAGTCTTATAACAAAGTTGTTATATTCGTAGTGTGTCAATAATCTAAATCTTGATCATTATGAGCAACAAAGAACTTATCATTTCCCTTATCCAACAAGACTTAAAACACAGTCAATTAGTCTTAGGATTAGACGAACTCGGAATGGAGGCATCAGACAAACACTGTTTAGATATATTAGACATCGTAGCCAACTTAATGAAGGTGCCCGAAGGGCACGTTGAGTATGATTGGTGTCGTTTGTATGTTACCTATATGCAGGAATGTAAAACAGTTGGAGTTACGCATACAACAGAAACTATGAAACCATTTGCAGAAGCCTGTTACGATGGTTTAGTCGAAATTGTAAATTCAGATAGCGTTGGTATGTCTTAACCACAATTTGCGATGGATAGGCAAGGGCATTACAAACTGACGAAGGAATTTGTAAATGCTGTTGCGTGCGTGGAAAGAGAAAAAAGGAGATTAACCCCACCAAATAAAATAGCGCTGTTTACCTTGTTTGGGTGATACCTATTCTGGGCATCTCTCGAGCATAGCGCACCCAAACCTTCTATTGTGCATAACGACTAGGACTATGCTCCGGCGCTTCCTGAAATCGTGATTATGAAAGTAAGACTTTTTTCCTTAAAAAAATAATGAAATCCCGAAGTGAAAGCAGCGCTGGAGTCATAGAACGTGTTAGGCACAAACTTTTCCATCATCCTACCATCATTGGTTTTAGTCAACCGTTATCTGCCCGCCAAGTCAAACTAATTTTAGTATTCACAATTGTCAATTTCAGGTCAACCGCAACACAATAGGCTAGTTTTCTATCCACAAAAATCAATCATGGGTGCCGCTTTCTTTTGCGGCTACCATGGGCATAAACAGTCAGAAAACTCTTGACCACGGACGAACTGCTCTAAAAACAAACCGAGTTGGTGAGCATGGTTTATTTTCAAACGATGCTTGCTAACGGTCAAAAGCAAGTGCGCCAAAGTGAGCATTTTTCATGAGCACTTTTGTGATTTATTTTCACTTGTCTTTTGCGGTTTTTTTTAGTCAAAGGCGGGTAGTGGTCAAGACCATATTTTGCGGTTCGATATTGCGTAGAGTCAAATGTTTTTGCGGGCATTCTTCAGGTCAAACGTTACTTTGGGAGTCAAAACCGAGATGGTGGAAAAGTTCTTTTAGCCACACCAACAAACCATGGCAAATCGTGGGGCGCATTGTGCCTAACGTTCAAAGCTATGCCACGGCGCTAACCAAAATCGTTTTCTTGAAATTAAGATTTATTTCCATAAGAAAAGAAAGATTCCCGAAGGAAATAGCGGCGCTGGGGCATAGGTTGTGTTATGTACTTTTTCAACGGCGTAAACATTTAGAGTTTCTATATATCTCGATTAATTTGTTTTGAAATGACTCGTCTCTTGATTTCTATTTTGTTTTATCTCAACGAATTGACACACTTAATTAGATGAGTTCACGGAACAAAAAAGATGTGAATCACAATACTTTTCCCGTCTTTTGCTTAGATTTATAAGTAACTGAAAAAGACAATGGTTTCTTTGTCAATTTTAAATAGCAGTAATGAAAGAATTTTTAAGAGATTATCCATTATATAGAGAGTTTAAACTTTCTACACAAACAGATTCGGATGAGATTCCGTTCCAAAATCCATATAATTTTCATGAAGAAGGATTTGATCATTGGTGTGAAAATGAAAGTAGTTATAAAACATTTGAACTTACTCTTAACAAACCTCAGCAGCAAGGTTACGGCAGCGTAGCTTTTGATCACGTTTTCCCTGAACATTTTAGAAACGAAAAGCTCGACTATTGCATTCCAATTACGGCTAGATGTGTTTCCTGTAAAGATCAAGAAATTGAATTTCTATTTCACATCTGGACAAAAGAAAAAGTAGACGAAGAAATGGTTGATGTTTTTATAGAAAAGATAGGTGTTTATCCTGAACATAAATCGAAACAGGATAAAGATGTCTCAAAATATCTAGATCGAGAAAGTAGTAACTGGTTTTATAAAGGCAGTACTTTATTAGATAAAGGAATGGGAATAGGTGCATTCGCCTACTTTCGCAGAATTGTTGAAAAAGAACTCATAGGAATAATTGAAGATATTAAAACCTTACCTGACGCGCAAAGTTCTGAAATTGATTCTTTGTTAGAAGAGCATGTGAAAAACCCAAAAGTAAGTACTATTTATTCAAATATTTTTGAGTTTTTGCCGCACTCATTGAAAAGCCTCGGGGATAATCCGATTAAGTTGTTATACAATTTAACCTCTGAAGGATTACATTCCCTTAGCGAAGATGAATGTTTGGGAAAAGCACAAGGAACACAAGTCTTATTGAGTTTTGTTATTCGAAAAATGTCCGAAGAACATTCTGAAATAAAGAACTTGAGAAATGTTATCAAGAGTATTAAATGAAATATAATAAGGTTTTTTATTACGATAAAAATGGATTAAGAAAGGAGTTTTTAGCTAAGAACCTTGATTCAAAAGAAAATGTTGCTGCTCTTAAAAAGTATGAAATATGGGATGATACTGAATTAATTCAGTTGACTCCAGTTGATTTCGTGGAACATGAAACCAAGAGTTCATTTTTTAGAGCCGTACCAAACCAACCGAACAGATTAGTTGGTTCTGACGAATCCTTTTTACATGACCAAAAGGTTAATGAATTATACGAAGCCTTAAGTGCTTTTCAAAGATTAAAGGTTTGGTTTAAAGATTTTAGTTATTACCCGTCAAAAGATTCTGTACTATGTGATTTACAAACTTATACTTGGAACTTTGAGGTGACAAGAGAATTATATGACTTTGATCAAAAAGTTAGATTCGACATTTTTGGTCAGTGTTCAAAGGGGACAATATCAAAGAAACGTCCAGAAGTTATAGTAGAAGTCGTTGATTCACATTTTTTGGACGCTGATGTTTTCAATTCTTTAAGAGAAAGAACTAAACAATTATCATCAATTGTCTTGTTTTATTTTCTGGCGAATGAGAATTTGTACAATAGAGTTGAAAATGATAAGCTGAGAGTTTCCTCTTTTATGAAGGATGGACACTTTTATTATGGAGGAATCTTGATAAGAGAATTTGAACCTAAAATTCAAGACGAAATACAGAATAGATATTTGTATTACAATCAGATCAGTCAATTTTATATCAAACCGATAAGAACGGGGAAAAAATTAAATATTGGAGAAATTAAAAGGGAGAATAATTAATTTATGGTATTCTCAAAAGTTCATCAATGGAAATATCTAAACCTTTGGCAATTTTCATCAAAGTCAACAATCTTGGGTTCGTTTTGCCATTTTCAATCATATATAATTGAGTACGCCCAATTTCGCAATCAAAGGCAAAAGACTTTTGATCGATAATTTTCTCTTCGCGTAGATACTTGATTTTTGCACCTAGTTTTCGGAAATATTTTGTTTCAGTAGTGTTCACTATACCGAATGTCCACAAATTATTAATATATTGTGTTCGGAATAACGAACACTTAATAAACTCATTGCTATGTCTGAAAAAGAATTAATCGTTTCACTTATTCAACAAGACTTGAAACATTGTCAATTGATAGTCGGATTGGACGAACTTGGATTAGAAGCGTCCGATAAACATTGTTTAGGAATATTAGACATTGTTGCCAACCTAATGCGCGTTCCCGAAGGGAACGTGGAATTTGATTGGGGTAGAACGTATGTTACATATATGGCAAATTGTACAGGAATAGATGTCGAGTATACTTCTGATTGGATGCGACCCTATGCGGAAACATGCTACGATGATCTTGTTCAAGTCTTAAATTCAGATAATGTTAGTTAATTTATACTGCTATTTGATTTGGGTATTTCTAGGATATGGCGCATCTAAACTTTCTGTTGTACATAACGGACATGAGCTATATTTTCATGCCGACTTTCGAATATACACTTTTCGGCTTGAAATATAGCTCGTGTTAGCTGCCGTTCTTTTCTGTTGTTCTTTTGGGGATCTCATCCGAACCTACTTTGCAGTCAAATGGTTGTAGTGCTTTTCTTTTTTAAGGTCAAAACCTACTGCAAAATTAATACGATGGTTTTCGAGTCAAATTGGATGCGGATTTGAAACAATGAGCTAGTTTTCTATTCACAATGATTGTGAGTCAAACGGGTGTAAAAGTCAAATTGCGAGTTTCCAGTCAAATTGAATGTAATTGTCAAATGCTGATTGAAGATCAAGCGGACGTAATTGTAAGGTCATGGTTTTCAGGTCAAACATGCCATGAGGTTAATACGATGGTTTTCAAGTCAAATTGTTCGTAAACAACCCGAAATGACCGCAGATTTCAGAAAACGGTTGAAAGAAAAGCACTTTTTTCCATCAATGATTTTTTAGTACTTCAAGCTCCCCAAAAGAGTAACGGAACTACCTATCAACCACTTAATGGCAGCTAACGGACAAAGCTACGTTTCGCCGCTTGCCGTAAATTGTTTCTTAAAAGTAAGATTTTTTTTCATTGAGAAAGACAGAATTTTGAAGTGAAAAATAGCGGTGGAATGTAGCTTGTGTTATGTGCATTTATTTCTGCCATCCTTTCTAATCTACGATTTTAATCACCGCGATTTGCCCGTTAAGTCAAATTACAAGTTTAGAATTTCGAATGTCAATTTCAGGTCAACCGCAATTCAAACAGCTAGTTTTCTGTCAAACAAATCGAACAAGGATGCCACTTTTTCGTGGATGGCTTGCGAATAAACACAGTCAGAAAACTTACTTGTCCACTAACCAACTGCTCTAAAAATAAACCGAATTTGGCGCGTATGGTTGTCAAACGATGCGTGGCAAATGTCAAAAGCAAGTGCGCCAAAGTGAGCATTTTTCATGAGCACTTTTGTGATTTATTTTCACTTGTCTTTTGCGGTTTTTTTTAGTCAAAGGCGGGTAGTGGTCAAGACAATATTAGCGGTCATTTTTGCATATAAACGATTGTTTTTTCAGGGCGTTCTTCAGGTCGAACCGTTATTTAGAAGTCAAACACAAGATGGCGGAAATAATTTTAGACCAGCAAATTTCACACTCTAATTATGCTGGGCGCATTGCATATAACAATCTAATATATGTAACAGTTACATATATTTCCTTTATGTGTTTATATTCAAATTTAATGAATCGAAAGGACTTTGTATGTTTTTAATATGCTTCAAGGTTACTTTGGTATATATTTCAGTTGTTTTACTACTACTGTGACCTAAAAGGCTTTGAATATACCTTAAATCGGCTCCGTCTTCCAGCAGATGTGTTGCAAAACTATGTCTAAGCATATGTGGTGTGACCCTTTTTTGAATTTTGGCCCTTTTCGCAGAGGCTTTAATGATATTACCGACGCTTTCAGCGCTATACTGTTTTTTACTTTGTCCTTCGAATAGATATTCTTTCGGTCTATATTCTTTAAAATAGTTTCGGAGTTCTGTCAATACAAACGGACTTAAAATCGTCACTCTATCCTTGTTTCCTTTTGGAGCCCTTACGTTAATAAGCATTCGTTTTCCATCTATATCCACCAACTTCAAGTTTAATAATTCACTTCTCCTAAGTCCTGCGGAATAAAGAAGGCTTATTATGCAACGATGTTTTATATTTTCCGTTCTTCTGATCATTTCAGCCACTTCTTCTTTGCTTATTACTTTTGGTAACTTATGCTCTGGACGCGGTCTTTCTATTGAGTAAAAACGATTGGGCATCCCCATTACAACTTCATAATAGAACTTAATACTATTTACGGCTTGATTCAAATAGGAGTGGGAATGATTTTTTTGAACTAGTAGTTGTAAATAATTACGAATGTCGTTCTCGTCAATGCTTTCTAGAGATTTTTCTGAATAGTGATTGATGAAATTCTCGAAGAAGTTAATATATGTTTTAGCCGTGTTCAGTGCGTATTTTTTTATTTCAAGCTTTCTGAGAAATTCTTCTGGGCAGGATCGGTATCCCTTTTCCAGCTCTCTTTTCCTATAAGAGTCCACGGATATAGGTGCATTATCCTTATGACTCGGTTTATTATTAAAGAAATTACCTGAGTTTACCCAGGCTATGCCTTTGAATAATTTAAATATTCGATTAACGTTTTCTTTTGTGTTAGGCACGTAATTCATTGAATAAGCGTCACTCCAAGACGCTTGTGGAATCGAGTTAACTACAGCGTCAATCACAGGATTTGGGTAATATTTTAGCCCTATGAATTTAGATTCATTAATGAATAGGTGTTTCAAGGTGATATTTCTTCCGTTTTGATACATTTTGTGTAAAAATGCAAGCTTTAAGACATCCAATCCAAATTTAACCGTAATATTAGACGAATAAATAACGTATAATGTACGACTAATGATTAAACCAAAATTGTGTTTGTTTTGCGAAGAGCCAATGGAAGGAAGGCTTGACAAGGTGTTTTGCAATCCAAACTGCAAATCAGCATATCATTATAAAAAAAGTCATGAAAAAGAGGCAAGTTTATATAATCAGATTGATCATCAATTAAAACAGAACAGACGAATATTAAAGAACTTCAATAAAGCAGGGAAAGCCACAATTCGAAAAGAAAATATGATCGATGAAGGGTTTAATCCAAAATTCTTTACGCATTATTGGAAAAATAAAAAGGGTGATGTGTATTTATTCTGTTTTGAATATGGCTTTCTAGAAAAAAAGGAAAACGGACGAAGCAAATACGTTCTAGTCCATTGGCAAGATTATATGAAAAAATAAATTAGTTGATTTTCCATAAGCCATACGAAGTCCTCAAATAAGATTAAATTTTCTTTGGTCAGGATCACAATTAAAGGACCAATCTTGCGCTTAACATATTCTTTTTTTTCGCGACAAATTTGATGTTTTAAGAATTAGTTGAACATATTTAATGCCATAAAACGTATGGACGGCAGACTTTTATTACAAATCGAAATAATCAAAAAACTTACCTGAAAATTAGGGAGATATAGTTTGCCTTCTGCTAAAAAAATACTCGCTTAAATTCAGTAAAGAGAGTATAAACTAAGTTCAATCGGTTCTTCCATCCTTCTCTTTCTGGTTCGAACCTTGTTGCGGGCGGTTCACATACTTAAAGACTCAACATTTGTTGGGTCTTTTTTGTTTACTGATGTTTCTGGTGGATTGGTTATAGATTGAAACCTGAGTAGATACGAAGTTTGGGACATTATTCAGAGAAACTATTTTTAATCTTCTCCCAATGAATCTCAAATAACGCTCTGGAGGATGCTACCAATTCTCCTTCAAATTTAAGAAACTCTGATTCTTCTGTTTCAGAATTACTGCTTAAAGAGGCTAAGACTAAACTATTCACCCCATCGATAACTCTTTTTTGTTCAGCTTTTATCGGATTTAGAAGTAAATTTACTTTAGCTTGAAAATATTTCAATTTTTGAATTTGGTCTCCATGTACCTCAAGAGTCAAAGCTTTATCTTCAACTTCGTGCATCGCCAACCATGCACTAAATGAAATTAATTGACTTAAATCACCTCTGACTCCATCAATCCAGTCTTGACGATTCTGAGTTGCCAAATTAGCTTTAAATTCTGCAAGTGCGATGTCCTTTGCATTATCCAGTTGAGCCGAAATATTCTCTTTGTTAGATTTTTTAAGTTGATACGCAACAATGACGTTGGCAAGAATTGAGAGCATTCCAATTCCCAACGCTATAATCCATGGCATAAATGAATTATTCTCATTTTTCTCACCTTTCGACGAAACAATAATTTCATCTGGTAATTCAGCTGTAATATTGATGGGTTCCTTTGCAGTATTATCTGGCTGAGCGTTTGCATCAACAACTATACAACAATTGAATGATAAGGATATCAATATCGTTTTTATTAAATGATGCATATATTAGTTTTACTGTAAAAATAAGTACTTTTCAGCTCATTGTCAACCAGTATAAATACTCAAATATACTCTATGAACATGGCTAGTTTTTGTACGAGTACTAGAATCTCATTCCACGGCAGATAATCCGCTGTGGTGCTTTATCCTTTGAGGTTCATGATGTTTGTTTTCGTGATGTGAAATGAGTAGTATTACTAATTGCTAAACAGATGGTTTAATTGTACATTGCAAATTATATTTACTTTGACCTTATGGCAGTTAACATATTCAGAGAACTTCTTCAGAAATCTGATGCAAGTGGCTCTCGATCAACAATTTTAAAACCTATTACTTGGTTTATTTCTGCCTTGCTTGGAGGGATTGGTTTGTTATTGAGCCAGAACTCACCAAACTGGTTAATAATTATGTTATCTATTATATTGGGTATAACAGTTACCGTTTACCTATTCACATTCATCTATTGCTTATTTACAGATAAAGATGCAATTAGAAGTGAAAAATATTCAATTCAAAAATTAGCAATAGAAAAGGGGATTTATGGCGACAGTACTACTGGTATTATTCCTAAGAATCAAGCTGATTCCAAACGGATTGCTGAAAATAATAGTTCAGACAAAACAATAGAGTAATGGGAAAGAGATATATTGTTTGTGTAGATAATTCTACCGTAGATCAGGAAAAAGAATTCTTGGAATATTTAAGAGAAAATAATTTTGGCTGGTGGCACCATTTGAATAATACTTGGTTATTAGCGAAAGCTACTAAAAATAGTGAAAAAGAGGGAATCAGGGATAATGTGAGGAAAATATTTATGAATGAAAACAATATGATTTTTGAATTAAACTCCGATGAATCATCTTGGGCTGGGTTTGGTCCTAATACAGAAGATTCTGACATGTTTAAGTGGATTAAGAAAAACTGGAAGTAACAGATGCCTATCATTTTAATATTTACCATCAACTTCAATGGCTAATCAGTAGTATTCATTAAATGATATCTCACCTCAAGAGACTTGGTTCACTAAGGATAAAAGTGAAACCTCCGCTGGCAAAGTATTGGTGATAAATGATTTGGCTCTGAGGTCCTGGTTCACTTACCAAAAAATTCAACCGATTCTGAAACCAAAACACCATCTCTGAACCCAATCATTTAGCCATCTATCCCCTCCGCAATCACAGGGCAGAATTCTTCGTTGTACTTCTCACTGTTCTCTTCGGTCGTAAATAGGAACACTGAGTTGTCTTGAATAAGCAGAACCAACTTGTCTTCCAACATTTCAAACGTGACCGAACCCATAAGTTCAGAATAAACTAGATTCTTCATTTTTTATTTTCAACGCTCTCAATTTAGATAGGTATAATTACTTTGAAAATTGGTAATTTTTAAAGTAACGCTGCAATAACGATCTCTATCTTGTATTCTCATTTTTTAACCTTTAAAAAACAATCTTATGAAAAAGAGTATTTTATTTATGTTTTATTTTTGTCTGACTTCAGTAATTTCACTTGCTGGAAATCCTGATGAACCAATTGAGGTAAAAGTCAATACTGAATACCAACTAGTGTTTACTGCCATTTCCGATAAATCACTTCAAACAACCGAAGAATATTCTGGAATTATGATAGAACCAATTGAGGGTTGCTTAGGATACGCTGTAAAGTCTGGCAGAGCTGAGATCCTACATTATGGCGGTAACCATAATGATTTAATGCAAGCCGTAAATTTTTACTATAAATTATGCAATGCATCCGGAGGTCCCGATCATATGATAGCTCCAGTATTCCTTTAATATTATAACACTAATTACTTTAGAGGGTGGCTCACAAAATGAAGACTCAACATTTGTTGGGTCTTTTTTGTTTCCTGATGTTTCTGGTGAATTGGGATGATAAATTGGGAGAACTACAAAAGTGCGGACGTAAAAAAGCCCCCGGAATTCACTTCCGGAGACTTTTGTCTGCACCTACGAAAAGGGAAATTACTTAATGAACTTTTTAAGTTCTTTTTTGATTTCATC